>JBFJZP010000426.1:0-3501 GCA_041622095.1 Burkholderiaceae bacterium
ACCGCCCACGACTCATGGTTCGATTTTTCGCTGCATTACGGCCCGGCGACCTGGCAGCTGGCCTTGCATGAATGGCTGGGATACGCTGCCTACCAGCTGGCGGGCTGGCAGTGAGCGCTTCAGCGCGACGGCTGTTGCCAGGCCGTCACCCCACACCCTGCCGGCGCCTCAGCCCTCGTCCGAATCGGCGATCTGCTGCGGCGTGAGCCGGGTGGCGATCAACTTGTCGATACGCCGCCCGTCGAGATCGACCACCTCGAACATCCAGCCGGCGCACTCGATCTTCTCGCCCTCGACCGGCAGGCTGCCGGACACCGCCATCAGCAGTCCGGCCACCGTGTTGTAGCGGCCGCGCTCCTCGTCCGGCAGGTCGTCGATGTCCAGGCGCGACTTGAACTCGCCCACCGGCATCGCACCATCGATCATCCAGCTGCCGTCCTCGCGCGGCGTGGCCCAGGCATCGACCGGCGTGTAGGGCTGCAGTTCGCCGGTGATGGCCTCGAGCATGTCGTTCGGCGTGATCAGGCCCTGCACGTCGCCGTATTCGTCGACCACCAGCACCATGCGCGCGGTCTTGGTGCGGAACTGCTCCAGCAGTTCCATGCCAGAGAGTGTTTCCGGCACGAACACCGGAGGCTGCACATGCTCGACGATCGAGCCATTGTGTTCGGCGCCGAGCTCGATCAGCTTGCCCAGGCTGATCGTGCCGACCACGTTCTCGAGCGATCCCCGGCAGACCGGATACCAGGAGAAGGCGCGTTTCGCGCCACCCTCGCGCAAGGCCTCCAGGATCTGCCCGGCCGACTGGCCGGCATCGAGCCACTTGATGTCCGAGCGCGGCAACATCATCGAGGTCAGCGGCCGGTCGTCGAGCAGGAACACGTTCTGCACCATCTGGCGCTCCTGCTCCTCGATGACGCCGGCGTCCACGCCCTCCTCCAGGCTGGCACTGATTTCCGCCTCGGTGACCGAGCGATTGGCGGCATTGTCGATGCGCAGCATCTTGAGCACCGCATGGGTACAGGCCGAAAGCAGCCAGACGAAGGGCTTGGCGGCACTGGCGACCCAGGTCATCGGACGCGAGATCAGCCGCGACACCTGCTCCGGATACAGCTGGCCGATACGCTTGGGCACCAGCTCGCCGAACACGATGGTGGTGAAGGTGATCACCGTCACCACCACGCCGGTGGCGGTGATATCGGCCACCGCCGCGGCCAGGTGCAGCGTCTGCAACCATTGCGACAGGTCGCCGCTGAATGCCGCCTCGCCGATGATGCCGTTGAGCACACCGATCGAGGTGATGCCGACCTGCACCGAGGACAGGAACCGGGTCGGGTTTTCGAGCAGCACCAGGGCCGCCGCAGCCCCGTGGTCGCCGTCATCGGACATGCTCATGAGCCGTGCCTTGCGACTGGCCGTGAGCGCGAGTTCGGACATTGCAAAAACGCCGTTGAGCAAGGTCAACAGGCCAATCAGCAAGAAATCCATGAATCCGGCATCAAAATCAACACCATGGGACTTTACCTGATCGGCGACGTGCAGGGCTGCGACGATGCGTTGCAGCGCTTGTTGGATGAAATCGACTTCTCGGCGAGCCGCGACCGACTGGTGTTGCTCGGCGACCTGGTCAATCGCGGACCGGATTCGCTGGCGGTATTGCGCCGCGTCATGCGCCTGGGCGGCGCTGCGCGCTGCGTGCTGGGCAACCATGACCTGCACCTGCTGGCGGTGGCGCACGGCGTACGCCGGCCGCACCGCAAGGACACGCTCGACGCCATCCTGGCAGCGCCCGAGCGCACCGCCTTGCTGCAATGGCTGCGCAGCCAGCCATTGGCACTGTGCGAGCAGATCGACGGCCGGCAATTGCTGATGGTGCATGCCGGTGTCCTGCCGTCATGGTCGGCCAAGCAGACACTGGCGCTGGCCGGTGAAGTGGCCGAACTGATGGCCGGCCCGGATTTCGATGACTTCCTGACCCAGATGTACGCGGACACACCGGAGCAATGGTCGGACAGCCTGGCCGGCGTGCCGCGCCTGCGTGCCATCGTCAATGTGTTGACGCGGCTGCGCTTTTGCACTGCCGACGATCGCATGGAGTTCGCCACCAAGGAAGGCGCGGATGGCGCCCCGCCGGGTTTCCGGCCCTGGTTCGACATCCCGGGCCGGCGCAGTGCGGATGTGACAGTCGCATTCGGACACTGGTCGACACTCGGCTGGCTCGGCCGCGACGATGTGTTTTCGCTCGACTCCGGCTGTGTCTGGGGTGGTTGCCTGAGCGCGTTGCGGATCCTGCCCGCCGGCGCCAATCGGGGTTTCAGCACCGAACGGATCCAGGTTCGTTGCGCGCAGGCGCAACTACCCGGTTGATGCGCCATGCCCCGCAGCGGGGCGCGGTGCTCAGGACGACTGTTCGGTCTCGGTCGCCTTGGATTCGGTCTCGGCGGCCTTGACTTCGGTGTCGGGGGCCTTGACTTCAGGCTTGAACAAGGCGGCCACCCGGCGCTTGGACTTGATATTGGCCGAGATGCTGCGTGCCGGAGGCGGGCTGGCGGATTCCCAGGCGGGTGCCTCGTCGGCCGCCGGCGCCTCGTACGGCTTGTCGAAGAACGGATCACGCGACGCGGCTGGCGGACGCGCCAACTGGTCGCGCCGAGGCGCACGCTCACGGCGTGGCGCATCACCGTCGGGGCGGCTGCGTCCAGCGCCGGCACCGGGCTCGGCTGGGACATCTTCCGCGTTGTACATGCGCCGGCCATCGTTGATGCGGCCCTGGCGGCGAATGTCGGGCCGGTCTTCGTCGAACTCGATCGGTTCGATTTCCAGCTTGGCCTTGAGCAGCTTCTCCAGGTCGGCGACCAGGCGCGCATCGCTGCGCGTGACAAAGGTCACCGCCAGGCCGGACGCGCCGGCCCGGCCGGTACGACCGATGCGGTGGATGTAGTCTTCGGCATTGAACGGGATGTCGAAATTGAACACCGCCGGCACGTCCTTGATGTCCAGACCCCGGGCCGCGACGTCGGTACACACCAGCAGGTCGACCTCACCCTTCTTGAACGCGTCGAGCGCCTTGAGCCGCTCGTCCTGGCTCTTGTCGCCGTGCAGCGCGGTGGTCTTGAGACCCTCGCGCTCCAGCGAACGGGCCAGCCGGGCACAACCGAGCTTGCTGTTCACGAACACGAATGCCTGCTTCACCGTATGGCGACGCAGCAACTGGTGCAGGGCATGGCGCTTGTCGTCGTCGCCGACACTGTAGAAATGCTGCTCGACGGTGGATGCGGCCGCATTCGGTCGCGCGACCTCGATCGTGACCGGATTTTGCAGGTAGCTGCCGGCCAGGCGCTTGATCTCGGGCGAGAACGTGGCCGAGAACAGCAGCGTCGTGCGCTGCTTGGGCAGATAACTCAGGATGCGCTGCAGGTCGGGCAGAAAACCGATGTCCAGCATGCGGTCGGCCTCGTCGAGCACCACGTACTCGACCTGGTTGAGCACCGTATTCTTGGC
>JBFJZP010000427.1:0-3499 GCA_041622095.1 Burkholderiaceae bacterium
CGCTTCTCGATGCGCTTTTCCGGATGCGCGTTGAGCACGATGCGGTGCACGTAGATGCCCGGCAGGTGCACCTGGTCCGGCGCGATGGCGCCGGTCTCGACGATCTCCTCGACCTCGACGATGGTGATCCGGCCCGCCATCGCAGCGGCCGGGTTGAAGTTGCGTGCGGTGTAGCGGAACTGCAGGTTGCCCGACTTGTCGGCGCGGTGCGCCTTGACCAGTGCCACGTCGGGCACCAGCGAACGCTCCATCACATAGGTTTCGCCGTCGAACTCGCGCAACTCCTTGCCCTCGGCCACCATGGTGCCGACACCGGTCTTGGTGAAGAAGGCGGGAATACCCGCGCCGCCGGCGCGCAGCTTCTCGGCCAGCGTGCCTTGCGGCGTGAATTCGAGCTCGAGTTCACCGGCCAGGTACTGGCGCTCGAACTCCTTGTTCTCGCCGACATAACTCGAGATCATGCGCTTGACCTGGCGCGATTCGAGCAGCTTGCCCAGGCCGAAACCATCGACACCGGCGTTGTTGGAAATCACGGTCAGGTCCTTGACGCCGCTGTCGCGCAGCGCGTCGATCAAGGCTTCCGGGATGCCACACAGGCCGAAGCCGCCAACTGCCATCAACTGGCCGTCGGCGACGATACCTTCGAGCGCTTTGGCCGCAGAGGGATAAATCTTGTTCACTGGTGTCTCCTGATGATGAGACCTGTACCATACTACGTAACGTCATACGTAGTATTTCGTATCCATCCCATCCATGATGCTGCAAGACATTCCACCGGTCGCCGCCAGCGCGATCGACTACCGGCTGGCGTTCGACCAGGCGCCGATCGGCCTGGTGTTGTCGCGCCACCGCAGCATCGTCGACTGCAACACCCACCTGTGCGAGATGTTCGGCATGTCGCGCGAAGTGTTGATCGGCCAGACTTTCCAGGTCCTGTACCCGAGCCAGCAGGAGTACGAACGCACCGGCGCACGCATTGCGCCGATTCTCAATGCCAGCGGCCACTATGCCGACGACCGGGTGATGAAACGCGGCAACGGCGAGACCTTCTGGTGCCATGTCACCGGCAGGGCCTTGAACCGCGCCAGTCCGCATGAAGCCGGCATCTGGACCTTCATGGACCTGTCGTCGCGCCGACCGGTCAAGGCCGAACTCACCGCACGCGAACGCGAGGTCGCCGCCAGCCTGATGGACGGCCTGACGAGCAAGCAGATCGGCCGGCTGCTGGCGATCAGCCACCGCACGGTAGAGATCTACCGGGCGCGCCTGATGCGAAAATACGCCGCTTCCACCACCGCCGATCTGGTGCACAAGCTGATGGGCGGTTGAGCCTGTCCTGCACTGCCCACCGAGTTGATCCGATGAACGAATCCCGCGCCCGCGAAGAAATCTGCCGAGTCGGCAAGAGCCTGTTCGACCGCGGTTATGTCCACGCCAGCGCCGGCAACATCAGCGTACGGCTCGATGACGGTTTCCTGATCACGCCGACCGATGCCTGCCTGGGTTTTCTCGATCCGGCGCGGCTGGCCCGGCTCGACGACAACGGGCACCAGCTCAGCGGCGACAAGGGCAGCAAGACGATTGCGCTGCATACCCGCATCTACCAGGCCGCCAGCACTTTCGCGACACCGCCGCGCTGCGTGATCCACAGCCACAGCAGCCATTGCGTGGCACTGACGCTGGCGCCGCATGGCAACGAACTGCTGGCGCCGATCACGCCCTACTTCGTCATGAAGGTCGGCCACGTGCCGGTGATCCCCTACCACTTCCCCGGTGATCCGCAAGCAGCGGAACAGGTGGCACAGACGATTGCGCGCTACGCTGCCAGCGGCATCGAACTGCGGGCGGTGATGTTGTCCCGCCTGGGCCCGAATGTCTGGCACACCACGCCGGCCGCGGCCATGGCCACGCTCGAAGAGCTGGAAGAGACCGCGCGACTGTGCGCCACCGCGATGAACCCGATCGCGCCGCTCGATGCACTGCAGATCGACGATCTGCGCCGGGTGTTCGGCGCGCAGTGGCAAGACCTAACATAGGGCCTTGGCCACCGTCGGTGGCCGGCTTTCAGGAGACAACATGAGCCGCTACCCCGCACCCGAACTCAAAGACCTGCCGCAGGACATCCAGGCCAGGATCCTGGAGGTCCAGGAAAAATCGGGCTTCATCCCCAACGTGTTCCTGGCGCTGGCCCGCCGCCCGGCCGAATGGCGCGCTTTCTTCGCCTACCACGATGCGCTGATGCTGCGCGAAGAGTCCGGCCTGACCAAGGGTGAACGCGAGATGATCGTCACCACCACCAGCGCCGCCAACCACTGCCTTTACTGCGTGGTCGCACACGGCGCCATCCTGCGCATCTATGAAAAGAAGCCGCTGGTGGCCGACCAGGTGGCGGTGAACTACCGCAAGGCCGACATCACGCCGCGCCAGCGTGCCATCCTCGACTTCGCGATGAAGGTCTGCCAGCAATCGAACGAACTGGACGATGCCGATTTCGAAGCACTGCATGTGCATGGCCTGGACGACGAGGACATCTGGGACATCGGCGCGATCACCGCGTTCTTCGGCCTGTCCAACCGCATGGCCAACATGAGCGGCATGTTGCCCAACCCGGAGTTCTACCTGCTCGGACGGGTGCCAAGGCAGAAGTAATTTGAATCACCGGGCGTGTCCGGCGGCGCGTTCAGCCAGCTGATTGACCTCTGCCGGCCAGCGCGGCACGAACGGCTGCATTCAGGCACACTCCGGTCATGACGGACTGCGCCCTCCGACACCCGGAACTCTGCTGATGCCAGGATTCGTTTCCACTGAACGTCTTGTTTTTGCGCTGCACCGGTTTCGCGAGCGCCTGTGGGTCAGGCCGATGTTCATGTGCCTGTTGTCGATCGCCACGGTGTTCACCGCCCGCATCAGCGACAGCTACGGCCTGGCGCGGATGGTGCCCACCATCTCGCCCGACTCGGTCGAGTCGCTGCTCACGGTGATGGCCTCCAGCATGCTGGTCATCGCCACCTTTGCGGTCGGCTCCATGGTCTCCGCCTATGCCTCGGTGAGCAATATCGCCACGCCGCGCGCGTTTCGCCTGGTGGTCGCAGACGACGTATCGCAGAACGCCTTGTCGACCTTCATCGGCGCCTTCATCTTCAGCATCGTGGCGCTGACGGCCGTCAAGAATGACTTTTTCGCGGTCGCCGGCCGATTTTCGATCTTCGTATTGACCTTGCTGGTGCTGGCGGTCGTGATCTTCACCTTCGTGCGCTGGGTCGATCGCATCGCACGGCTCGGACGCATGGAGACCTCGATCGCCAAGGTCGAGTCGGCCGCCACCAGCGCGATGCGTGCGCGCCAGTGTGCGCCGCACCTGTGCGGCCTGCCCTGCGCTGCCGAAGCACCGGATGACGAAACCATCTTCGGCGACAGCGTGGGTTATGTGCAGCAGGTCGACATGGCCGCGCTGCAGGCCTGCGCACAGGCCGTTGGCGCCCGGCTGGTTCTGGCCGCC
>JBFJZP010000428.1:0-3497 GCA_041622095.1 Burkholderiaceae bacterium
CGCTGGTCGCCTGACCGGTCGGTCGTACAGGCAAGAACCACCGCGGTTGCCGGCCGCTACAGGCCGCAGCCACGGTGGCGCCACATCGGGCATCATCCGGTTTGTATCGGGCTGATCTGCCGGGGCCGGGCGCGGTTCAATTCGCCCATGCGTAACGCAGGGACCGGATCGTCCCGCGCCAGTAGGGCTTGCGGCCACCTTCCGACTCCGGCAACAACCAGGCGACTTCGCCGGTCATCGGAATGCGCATGCCGTCATGCAGCTGGTAGTTCGACCAACGGCCTTCCCACGGCCGCATGACGATCCTGCCGCCGACGCTGCGGCCGCGTGCTTCGGCGCGCACCGCCTCGATCAATCCCTGCCGGTCAAAGCTGAAGATCAGGCCCACCACCAAGCCGGCGTCGGTCAACGTGGCCCGGGCGCTGTGATCGTCGATTGCCTGCCACGACACGCCCTGGCTGGGCAGCAACGCCGTCGGATACCAGGCGGCCTCGGCAAGAAAACGCATCAGCTCGCCCTGCGCCAGATCGCTGCCACCATCCGGACCCGCCAGGCTGAACACGCCGATCACGGCCGGCTGCAGAAGACCCTTGCCACCGACATAGGCGTCGTGCACATGGACGGCGAGCCCGGGCAACAGCCTGATCCGACCGTCCCACACGAAACCGGGCCTGCGCATGACCACCTGTTGACGGGAGGTGAAGGGTTTCCATCGGTCGACAGTCTCCCCGATATTGAAGCTGCCGCTGTGTTCGACCGCTACCGCATCGATGATGCGCCCGCCGCCGGGCAGTGCGGCGCGCAAATACCTTTGCACCACCGCGGGCAGGCCATCGAGTTCGCGGGCGTCGACCTGTGTTGCTGGCGCCGTGGTGCGAAAGGACTCCAGCCGCGCGAACAGATCGCGGGTCCGTCGGGCCCACCGCCACCGGCCAAAGACCAGCAGTGTGGTCAGCACCACGCACACACCCGCGGCGATGGCCAAGCCGGTTGTCAGGGGTCCCATGGGTCGGTTCCTGTCCGATTCATGCCGGCCGCGCGTCGATGGCGTTCATGGCGTGCGGCGCGACTGCAGCAGTTGGACGATGGCGGCGCGTACCGTCGCGTCATGCCCGACCAGCAGGTGGCCGCCGTCGTCGAATCCGAGAAACCGCGCGCCGGGGATCTGACTGGCGGTGTATTGCGCGGCGGCATAGGTGCCGAACCCGTCGTCGCGGGCACTGACCAGCAGTGTCGGCACCTGGATCGACGCCAGCGCAAACCGGCCAAGGCTCTTGCCCAGCCGGGTGTCGTCGCGTAGTCCGGCGGCGCGCAAGGACACCGGCAGGATGGCATCGGCCAACTGGTCGACCCGCGTCTTTTCCTGTGGGTCGGCGGCTGCCAGCAGTTCGGGCGGGGTGGCCAGCACATGCCGGATGACCTGTTCGCGCGCCAGTTTCAGCGCGGCCCAGAACAGCAGGTCCGATCCCAGCAGGCGCATCAGCATGGCATCGGTGCGATCCGATATGTGGGGTGCGGACGCGGCCACATCCTGCGGCCGGAATGCGATCGGCACGACCAGCGCGAGCGCGTCGACCCGTGTCGGGTGGCGTATCGCCGCCTGCATCGCCGATGGTGCGCCGGCCGATACACCGAGCACCGCTGCTTGGGGTATGGCCAGGGCATCGAGCAGGCATATATGGGCATCGGCCTGCGCCTGCGGCGAAGCGTCGGCCGGCCGGGGTGTGCGCAGATAACCGAAGCGGGACATCGCGATCACGCGGATGCCGTGTCGGGTCAGTGCGCGGGCATAGGCCATGCCCTGGTCATGGCCACCGCCGCTGCCATGCACCACCAGCAGCGGTGTTCCCTGGCCGGCCGCCTGGTATTCGATCGGGCCGCAAGGCGTATCCACAAGCGTGCTGCCGCTGCGCGCGCGGGCGCTCGCCTGAGTGATGTCCTGCTCCAGACTCCAGGTGATCCATGACACGATGGCCGCAAGGCCCAGCGCGCCGATTCCCAGTGCAGCGTATTTCACGGCGCGCCTTCACGGCGTGGCCTGCCGCCGTCGGCCAGCAGGCGCGGCTGGCGCGGGAATGCGCGGCACAGATCGGACGCGGCCCAGGTGCTCATCTTCGGGTGGTTCTGCTTGTCACGCCGCGCATACTTTATGACAATTGCTTGCATGAAACCTGATGTGCATCAATGGCTTGCGGCTTGTCGGTCGGATGATGCGCCGCGTCGTCCGGGCCAGCGCACCGGCGCTGGTCGACCTTGCGTCGGCGCGTCCGTACGCCAAGGAGGGGCCGTCAGGACTCCATGATCATCTCCTTGGTCGACGGTGCCGAACGCCTGCCCGACGATACGCTGGTATTGGCGGAGTTGCGACGGGCCGGCGCCCGCGATCCGATTTACGGAGCGGCGGTGATGATCGCCATCAACAATGCCCAGGATGAAGTGTGTCGCCTGGTGCAATGCCAGGGCATGCGGCAGGCGCAACGTGTCACCGACTGCCTGCGCGCGCTCGGGTTCGCCGAGCGGTATGCACCGGGCTCGTCGTTTCACTACACGTTCAGACGCTGATGCCGGCTGCCGTGCGCAGCATGAAGCAACGCCAGTGAACACGGCCGACCGCCCCGCAGTCGAGCCGCGACGCCACCGGGCGTCGGGCAGCCGATACACTGTGCGCCTTCCCCCGATGACTCTGTACCGGCTCTCCCTACATGCATCCTGACGCCCCGTCCTTGTGGCGGGGGCCGCGCTGGGCGCTGGCCATCTTGCTCGCCGTGCTCGGCATGGTCGGGCCGTTTTCGATCGACACCTATCTGCCGGCCTTTGTCGGTATTGCCGATGCGCTGGCGGCCACGCCGGTGCAGATGCAGCAGACCTTGTCGGCCTACCTGCTCGGGTTCTCGTTCATGAGCCTGTTCCATGGCGCGATATCGGACAGTTTCGGACGGCGGCCGGTGGTGTTGTGGGGTGTGGCGATCTTCACGCTGGGCTCGATCGGCTGCGCCTTGTCGCAGTCCATCGGCCAGCTGGTCGGGTTCCGTATCCTGCAAGGCCTGTCCACCGGCGCCGGCATCGTGGTGGCGCGCACCATCGTGCGGGACATGTACCCGCCCTGGCAGGCGCAGAAGGTGATGAGCCAGGTGACGATCTTCTTCGGCATTGCGCCGGCGATCGCCCCACTGATCGGCGGCTGGTTGTTCGTCTGGCTGGACTGGCGCAGCATCTTCTGGTTCCTGGCGCTGATCGGCCTGGCCTTGTGGACCTCGACCTGGCGCTACCTGCCCGAGACGCTGCATGCGACGCAGCGCCAGTCGTTCCGGGTCGGCAATCTGCTGCGCGGTTATTGGCAACTCGGCCTGGATCCGCGTTTCCTGCTGCTGGCCCTGGCCGCCGGGCTGCCGTTCAACGGCATCTTCCTGTATGTGCTGGCGGCGCCGGCATTCCTGGGCGAACATCTGGGGCTGGCGCCGACGCAGTTTTTCTGGTTCTTCGTGCTCAACATCAGC
>JBFJZP010000429.1:0-3494 GCA_041622095.1 Burkholderiaceae bacterium
AATCTCTCGGTCGGGCTGCCGCTGGACATGGTGGTGTACGAGAACGGCGCGCTGCAGACCGACAAGATCGTCTGCATCGACGAGAGCAATCCCTACTTCCAGATGATGCACAACAACTGGGGCCAGAAGCTGCGCGAGGTGTTCGACAGCATCGAGGACCCGATGTGGCAGGGTGAAGCGACCGAGATCCCGCTGATGGTCGATGCGCCACGCAACAAACCGTTGAGAAAGATCCGCACGCCGCAGGAAAAGCTGATCTGATGGCGCTGCTGATTTTTTCGCACGCCAACAGTTTTCCGGGCAGCACCTACCGCGTCCTGTTCCGCCACCTGCGGGCCCGCCACTTCACCGTCAAGGCGATCGAGAAGCTGGGCCACGATCCGAAATACCCGGTCAGCAACAACTGGCCGCACCTGGTGCAGCAACTCGGCGATTTTGCCCAGGCCGAAGTCGACAAGGCCGGCGAACCAGCCTTCCTGGTCGGTCACTCGCTCGGCGGTTTTCTGAGCCTGATGGCGGCGGCGCGCTTTCCGGCACTGGCGCGCGGCGTCGTGATGCTCGACTCGCCGGTGCTCGGCGGCTGGCGCGCCACTACGCTGGGGCTGATCAAGAGCACGCAGATCGTCGCGGCGGTTTCACCCGGGGCGATCAGCCAGCGCCGACGTACCAGCTGGCCGGACCAGGATGCGGCGTTGGCGCACTTCCAGTCCAAGAAGGCCTTTGCGCGCTGGGAGCCGGAGGTGCTGCAAGACTATGTGCGCCACGGCACCGAAGACCAGGACGGGCAGCGCGTGCTGGCCTTCAGCCGCGAGGTGGAAACCGCGATCTACAACCACCTGCCGCACAACCTGGAGCGGCTTCTGCGGCGCCATCCGCTCAAGTGCCCGGTCGCCTTCGTCGGCGGGCTGCAGTCAAAGGAGATGAAGCAGGTCGGCATGGACATGACCGAACAACTGACCAAGGGTCGCATCAGCATGCTCGACGGCAGTCACCTGTTTCCGATGGAAAAACCCCTGGCCACTGCGGCGGCCATCGAGGCGGCCACGCTCAACATGTCGGACTGACGCAGGCGGCTGCCGCGTCGGCAGTCGGCCGGTTGGTTTTACTCCGCCCAGGTCACGACCCCGGTCCAGGCGGTGACCAGCACGACAACGCCGAAGGCAATGCGATACCAGGCGAAGCCGACGAACGTGTGGTTGGCAATGTAGCGCAACAGCCAGCGGATACACAACCAGGCGCTGATGAACGAGAACAGCAGGCCGACCGCGAACATCGGCAGGTCGGCCATCGACAACAAGGCGCGTTCCTTGTACAGGCTGTAGGCACCGGCACCGATCAGCGTCGGAATCGCCAGGAAAAAAGAGAAGTCGGTGGCGGCCTTGCGCGACAGGCCGAGCAACATGCCGCCGATGATGGTCGCGCCGCTGCGGCTGGTACCGGGAATCATCGCCAGGCACTGCACCACGCCGACCTTGAGCGCATCGGTCCAGCGCATCGCATCGACACTCAGGATGCGCGGCGCGGTGCCTTCACGGGCGTGCCGGCGTTCCGCCCACAGGATGATGATGCCCCCGACGATGAAGGCACTGGCCACCACCACCGGCGTGAACAGGTGCGCCTTGATTGCCTTGCCGAACAGCAGGCCGAGCACCACCGCCGGGAAAAACGCGATCGCCACATTGAGCGCGAAACGCTGCGCCTGTTCCTGGTGCGGCAACTGCACCACGGTATCGCGGATCTTCTGCCAGTAGACGATGATGACCGCGAGGATGGCGCCGGTCTGGATCGCGATGTCGAACACCTTGGCCTTGGCATCGTCCATGCCGAGCAAGGCGCCGGTCAGGATCAGGTGTCCGGTGGAAGAGATCGGCAGGAACTCGGTCAGGCCTTCGACAATACCCATCACGGCCGCTTTGGCCAAAACAATCCAATCCACGCATGCTCCCGGTAAGAGAGCGGATTATCACTGCCCCGCGTGACATCACTCGTAACGCAAGGCCTGTATCGGCAACAGGCGCGATGCCCGCCGCGCCGGATAAAAGCCGAAGAACACCCCGACAAGACCGGAAAATCCGGCCGCCAGCAGGACGCTGCCAACGGTCATGCTGACCTGCCAGCCGGCAAAATGACCGATCGCCCAGGTCGCGAGCGCGCCGAGCGCGACACCGATGGCGCCGCCCAGCAGGCTCAGGGTGACCGCCTCGATCAGGAACTGCGCCAGGATGTCGCGACCCCGCGCGCCGACCGCCATGCGCAACCCGATCTCGCGCGTGCGTTCGGTGACGCTGACCAGCATGATGTTCATGATGCCGATGCCGCCGATGATCAGGCTGATGCCCGCCACGGCCGCCAGCAGCATCGTCATCACCTGGCCGGACGCCTGCTCCGCCTGCAAAATTTCGGTCAGGTTGCGGATCGTGAAGCTGTCGTCCGCACCGGGCTGGATCCGGAAGCGCTGGCGCAGCAGGTCCCGGATGTTGTCTTCCGCCAGCTTCATGCTCTGGCCGTCCTTGACCTTTACCGTGACCGATCCGACACGCCGCGACTTGCCGCCGCTGCCACCCTGGATCCGGTTGCGGTAGGTGCTGATCGGCACCATCAATACGTCGTCCTGGTCCTGCCCGTTCGCGTTCTGGCCCTTCTTCGCCAGCACGCCGACAATCGTCACCGGCACCTTCTTGACCCGGATCACCTGGTCCAGCGGGTCGGCGTCGCCAAACAACTCTCGCGCGGTGGTCTGGCCGATGATCGCCACCTTGGCCGATCCGGCCAGCTCGGCCGCCTCGAACAGGCGGCCGGACTCCAGCGTCCAGTCGCGCGCCTCGAGATAGTCGTTGTTGGTGCCGAATACGCTGGTACTCCAGTTGGCATTGCCGGAGACCAGCTGCGCACCGGTGCGCGACACCGGCGCCGCCACCTGCACCTCCGGCACCTCCAGGGCGATCGCCAGCACATCCTCCTCGGTCAGCATCTGGCCGGTCTGCGCCCCCATGCGGGCGCCGCCCTGGGTGATCGAGCCGGGGAACACCAGCATGAGATTGGTGCCCAGGCCCTTCATCTGGGCCTTGACGCGGTCGGTCGCCCCCTGGCCGACCGCAATCATCGAGATCACCGCGGCCACGCCGATGATGATGCCCAGCATCGTCAGAATGCTGCGCAAGGTGTTGGCGGCCAGCGCGCGCCAGGCACTGCGAAACGCGGCCAGCGTATTCATGGCATGGCCCGCGCCGCAGCGTCCGCGCGCGCGGTTTCCCCCGCCGGCGCATGCATCCACTGCGGCCAATCGGAAAAGGTACAACAGGCGTCGTCCTGCACGATGACGCCGTCACGGAACACGATCTTGCGCCGAGCCCACTGCGCGATCTCGCTCTCATGGGTCACCAGCACCACCGTCAGGCCGCGCCGGTTCAGTTCGGCCAGCAGCCGCATGATGTCTTCGCTGGTCTGGCTGTCGAGTGCGCCGGTCGGCTCGTCCGCCAGGATCAGCTGCGGCT
>JBFJZP010000430.1:0-3484 GCA_041622095.1 Burkholderiaceae bacterium
CCGATCCCAGCGACACATAGTTGTGCAGCAGCTTCATGCTGTGGCCGGCGCCCACCGCGCCGACATGGGTGATGTTCTCGGCAAAGCACGCAAGGATGGGCCGGCAGGCTTCGAACAGCGCAGCGTCGCCGCCGACCAGCAGGTTCAGCCGGCCTTCGGCCGCTTCCTTGGGAGTGCGGGTCATCGGTGCGTCCAGCATGGAGCTGCCTGCGGCTGCAACAGCTTCGGCCATGCGCACGGTCGACGACGGAATCGCGGTGGAGCAGTCGATCACCACGCTGCCGGCTTTCAGGCCGGACAGCACGCCGTCGGTGCCGGTCAGCACGGCTTCGATCTGTGGCGATCCGGTCAGCACCAGGATCACCACCTCCGAGCGCGCCGCGAGTTCCGCGGCACTGGTGAAGGTCAAGGCGCCGGCGGCCTTCAGGCTGTCCAGTGGCTGGTTGCCGGCATGCTCGAGCACGGCCAGTTCATGGCCGTGTTTGAGCAGGTTGCTGGCGATGCCGTGGCCCATCATGCCGATGCCGACCATGCCGATTTTCTTTGTCATCCGAGTCTCCGTTGCGGGGTGAAACGCGTGCCACCAGGCGCTGCGCGGGGCTGTACCATGGCCGACACTGTAGCTGACGCAGGAGTCGGCGTTTGCCGGCCCGGGTCCATTTTTATTGCACACCATGTTGACGACCTACGACATCACCACCATCGCCGGCGACGGCATCGGCCCCGAAGTCTGCCAATCCGCCGTGGCGGTGCTGCGCGAAGCCTGTGGCAGCCGACTGCGATTCGATGCCCAGCCCGGTGGCGCTGCGCACTACCTGCGCACTGGCGCGGTATTGCCGGACGACACGCTGGCCGCATGCCGGCAGTCGCACGCCAGCCTGCACGGCGCCGCCGGCCTGCCGGAGGTGACCTACCCGGACGGCACCGAGGTCGGCAACGACCTGCATCTGCAACTGCGCTTCAAGCTCGACCTGTTCGCCAACGTGCGGCCGATCCGCCTGTACAAGGGCGTGCAGTCGCCGCTGCGCGACTGGACTGCCGGACAGATCGACTATGTGATCGTGCGCGAGAACACCGAAGGCCTGTACGCCAGCCGCGGCGCCGGCATCAACCTGCGCGGCGAGCTCGCCACCGACACGCTGGTGGTCACCCGCAAGGGCGTCGAGCGGGTGGCCCGCTTCGCGTTCGAACTCTCGCGCCGGCGCAGCGGGGCACCACGTGACGGCCAGCGCCGCGTCACCGTCTGCGACAAGGCCAACATCCTGCGCAGCTACGCGTTTTTCCGGGCGGTGTTCGACGAGGTGGGCGCCGCATATCCGGACGTGCAGCGCGACTATGCCTACGCCGATGCGATCACGGTGCACATGCTCAAGAAGCCCGACTTCTACGACGTGATCGTGGCCGAGAACATGTTCGGCGACATCATCTCCGACCTCGGCGCCGGCACCGTCGGCGGGCTGGGGATCGCCGCCTCGGCCGAACTGGGCGAAAACCATGGCCTGTTCCAGGGCGCCCATGGCTCGGCACCCGACATCGCCGGCCAGAACCTGGCCAGCCCGGTGGCCACGGTGCTGTCGGGCGCGATGATGCTGCGCTGGTTGGCGGACCGGCATGGCGATGCGGCGCTGGGCGAAGATGCGACGCGGGTCGAGCGGGCGGTGGAAACCGTACTGTCTGCGGGCCAGACCGTGCCACGTGATCTGGGTGGTGACGCCAGCTGTACGGCGATGACCGACGCCATCTGCCGCGCGCTGGCCTGAACGGCTGGCGCCGCGCGGTCGGCGGGCCGGGCTTGCGGCTGTTGCGGGCGACAGGCCGGTAGATACCGGCCAGCGGATCTGCGCCGGCATGAGGCTCCGTACAAGTGGGCGCTGGAACAGCGAGAACCCAAGCACCAGCGGCGCCGAGGCCATCAAGGGCTGACGGTGATGATCGACCGGTCGACGCCTTGTGGGGTCGACGCGAACACCTGCAGGCCGATGGTCAAGAACCTCGCCAGCCGGCCACCGGATTCAAGATCGATCGATGACCGGCGCGTCACCGCATGGACGCGCCATGACCAGTCGGTGACGCTTTCTTGATGGTTGTGACAGGCACGGTTCGTACAATTCGTCGACACCGCGCAGCAGCCCTGGCCGCATGGCCAGCGATTCCGCGCATTTCTTGTCCTTCAACCAGGAATCGCCCATGCACGCTCCGATGCTTGCCCGTTCGCGCCGCACCCGCCGTACGCCGTTCACCGACCGTGTCACCGCCGCTGGGGTCAAGGCCTATACCGTCTACAACCACATGTTGTTGCCGGCGGTGTTCCGCTCGGTCGAGGAGGACTACCACCACCTGAAGTCGGCGGTGCAGTTGTGGGACGTGGCCTGCGAACGCCAGATCGAGCTGCGTGGCCCGGACGCGGAGCGGCTGCTGCAGATGACCAGCCCGCGCGATCTCTCGCGCATGCAGAACGACCAGTGTTATTACGTGCCGATCGTCGACGTCAACGGCGGCATGATCAATGACCCGATCGTGCTCAAGCTCGCCAGCGATCGCTTCTGGGTGTCGATTGCCGACAGCGACCTGATGTACTACTACAAGGGCCTGGCCGGCGGATTCGGCATGGACGTGCTGGTGTCCGAGCCCGACATCTCGCCGCTGGGAATCCAGGGGCCGAAGACCGACATCCTGGTCGAGCGCCTGTTCGGACGCGAGATCCGCGAGACGAAGTTCTTCCGCCACAAGACGATCAACTTCCAGGGCCAGGACATGGTCATCGCACGCTCGGGCTGGTCACGCCAGGTCGGCTTCGAGATCTATGTCGACGGCAGCCAGCATGGCCCGGCCTTGTGGGACCACATCATGGCGGCTGGCGAAGATCTGGACATCCGCGCCGGCTGCCCGAACGGCATCGAGCGCATCGAGGCCGGGCTGCTGAGTTACGGCAACGACGTGACGCTGGAGAACACGCCGTTCGAGGCCGACCTGGGAAAATACGTGCAGCTCGACCGGGTGCCGACCTGCCGTGCCCGCGAGGCCTTGCTGGAAAAGCAGGTGCCGGATCGGCAATTGCGCGCGGTCGAGGTGTCGGGTGAGCCTTTGCCGGCCTGCACCGAAATCTGGCCACTCACCACCACCAAGGGCGAGCATGCCGGCCATATCGGCTCGGCCGCGTATT
Source organism: Burkholderiaceae bacterium (assembly GCA_041622095.1). Taxonomy (GTDB): domain Bacteria; phylum Pseudomonadota; class Gammaproteobacteria; order Burkholderiales; family Burkholderiaceae_C; genus CAISIP01. The sequence goes on from JBFJZP010000430.1 coordinate 3,164, forward strand.
CGCCGGATTTCAAGACCAACATCGGCATCGCGATGGTCGAGGCGGCCTATTGGGATGCCGGCACGACGCTGGTCGTGCACTCGCCGGTGGGGCCACGCGACGTGCTGGTGCGCGCGAAGTACTGGATCTGAATCTGTGGCGCCGTCGGGCGTCAGCGGGGGCCGGTGCCGGTCAGGCTCGGCGCCAGTGGCGCCTGCTTTCGCGTCAGGCCGGATTCGAGCGCAATCCGTACAACTGCCCACCGATGATCAGGTACTCCACCCGGGCGAACATGTCGCCCTTTTCATCGGGGAAGCTGTAGGCCACCGCCGCGACGGTGTC
>JBFJZP010000431.1:0-3458 GCA_041622095.1 Burkholderiaceae bacterium
CCTTGAGCAGCTTGAGCTGGTCGACGAAGCGGGTGTTCGGCGGCACCAGGTGGGCCGGGTCGCTGTGGCTGAACATCCAGAACAGCACCAGCGTTCCGAGCATGATGCCCGCATAGACCTGCGGCACCATCGTCCAGCCGAAGGCCACCAGGATGGCCGGGGCGATGAACTTGTTCACCGCCGCGCCGGAGTTGCCGGCGCCATAGATGCCCATCGCAAAACCCTGCTGGCCTTTCGGGAACCAGCGTGCGACGTAAGGGGTTCCGACCGAAAACGAGCCGCCGGCCAGCCCGACGAACAGGCCGATGAGCAGGAAATGCCAGTATTGCGTGGCATACGCCATCAGCCAGATCGCCGGCACGGTGGCCGCCATCACACAGGCCATGACGATGCGCCCGCCATACCGGTCGGTCCAGATACCCAGCGGCACCCGCGACAGCGCGCCGGTCAGCACCGGCATCGACATGAGCAGTCCGAATTCGGTGGCATTGAGGTCCAGGGTCTTCTTGAGCGGAATCCCGATCACGGCAAACATCATCCAGACCATGAAACAGACGGTGAAGGCGAGCGTGCTGACGATCAGCACCGACAACGCCTGTCCTTTGTGGGTCATGTGGCATCTCCTTGGGTCATGCCATGACTTTAGGATTTGCCGGGTCGTGCGACCATCCTCCTGAAGAGCAGGTACACCAGGTCAGACGAACTATGCGGCAGTGCCTGTCCCTCGTTCTGAAGAACTACTGCGGTCCTGGATGCAGCCTGGCTTGCGCTAGATCAATACGCAGTCCATACGGAGCCGGTCAAAGCAGGCCGATTTCCGTGGCCATGACCGCGGCATGCACGCGGGAGCTGACGTCGAGTTTGCGCAGGATATGCTGCACATGGATCTTGACCGTGGTCTCCGCAATCGCGAACTGGCGTGCGATTTCCTTGTTGCTGGCACCGGCTGTGATGGCGCGTAATATGTCGACCTCGCGCGGCGTCAACCTCGTCAGCGGCGATGCGGGCACACTCAGTGGCAGGACATCCGGAGCGGCGGACGCCACATTGCGGTAGGCGGTGACGAGTTTGGCGGTCATCTCGGGTGCGATCACGCTCTCGCCGGCCATCGCGCGGTTGATCGCGCTGCTCAGCGCGTCGCCTTCCATCGTCTTGAGCAGGTAGCCGTTGGCGCCGTTGCGCAGCGCCTTGGCCAGGTCTTCCTCATCTTCGCTGACCGTCAGCATCAGGATGCGGGCGCCGGGAGCGGCTTCGCGCAAGGCCGGCAATGCCTCCACGCCGGTGACGCCGGCGAGATGGTTGTCCAGCAGGATCAGGTCGGGTTGCAGTTCCTGCGCCCGCCGCTGTGCCTGTCCGGCGTCGGCGGCGTCGCCGACCACCTTGTGGCGCGGATCGCGCGCGAGCAGCGCTACCAGGCCGCGGCGGAACAAGGTGTGGTCGTCGACCACCAGGATCCGGATGTCGGTATCGGGTGCGGGTGTGTGCAGCATGCGGGCGGGATGTTCAGGCGGCAATGCGGCTCTCGCCCGGATGGGCCTCGCGCGCGGAGGATGTTGGCTGGCCATCGGGCAGGGTCAGGATCACCGAGCTGCCGCGGCCCGGCGCGCTGTGGATGTCGAGCCGGGCCCGGATCCGTTCGGCACGTTCGCGCATGATGCGCAAGCCGACATGGGTTTCGTCATGCGCCCCGTCTTCGGTCGCGAATCCCACCCCGTTGTCGCGGATCTCGAAACGCCAGCGGGGTGCCTGCTGCACGTCCAGCCATACCTGTGTCGCCGACGCATGCTTGCGGATGTTGGACAAGGCCTCCTGCACGATGTGCAGGACCTGTACCTGCAGGTCGGGCTGCAGCGGCATGCCGTGGCCCTCCAACTGCAGATTGGTCGGCAAACCGCTTTGCAGCTCGAACTTGCGCAGCGTGGTCTTGAGCGCCGGTTCGATGTCTTCGGCATTGGTGCGGGTACGAAAGTGCACCAGCAACTCGCGCACGTCGGCATAACTTTCGCGCAGGCCGGTCTTGATCTCATCGATCACCGCCTGCGCCTGTTGCCGGTCATCCTGGGCCAGTGCGTCCTGCATCAGTTGCACCTGGATCTTGAGGAAGGCCAGCGATTGCGCGATCGAGTCGTGCAGTTCGCGCGCCAGGAAACTGCGCTCCTGCGCCACCGCCGCCTCTTTTTCCAGCGCCGCGAGCCGGATGTTTTCCATCGCGGCGGCCAAATGCGCCGTCATGGCCTCGAGCAGCGATCGATCGGACGCAGACACGCCGATCTGCGCATGGAAGAACAGGTCGACTTCGCCCATCAGCCGGTCGTGCAGTCGGATCGGGACCGACACGATCGTCTCGAAGCCGGCCTGCGCACAGTGCTGCATACGCGCCGGCTTGACCGACTGGATCGGGATGACGCGCAGCCCGGACTGGTTCTCGGGTGAGCCGCAGTGGCAGTCGCCGGCATGCACACAATGTTCAGCCTCGATCATCGTGTCGGGCAAGCCATCCGAGGCCAGCATCAGGAAGCGCATATTGGTCTCGTCCGACCAGCGCAAGGCCACCGCATCCGCATGCGCGATCGGCCGCAGGCGCTGCACGAATCCGGCGGTCAGCTCCTGCAGGCTGGTCGCCTTGCCCACCAGGCTGGTGATGTTGTAAAGCGCTTCCAGGCGTTCGCGTTTCTCCTGCAACTCGGCGGTTTTCTCCGACACCCGCGCCTCCAGGCTCTGGTGCACCAACTGCATCTGCTGCGCCATGTCGTTGAAGCCATCGGCCAGCGTGCCGAACTCGTCGGTGCTGGTGCTGCGCACCCGCGCGGCCAGGTCGCCGTCCTGGATGCGCCCGATCGCCTGCTTGATCTGTCCGACCGGCTCGAGCACGAACAGGTAGCCGACATACACCAGCACCACCGTGCCCACCACCGCCAGCGCCATCGTGAACAACTGCGCCAGGTGCAAGAGCGCGGTCCAGCGCGACATGTGCACCTCGATGCTGTTGACCATCGCATCGATGTCCGCCACGAAGGCCGCGGTGTCCGGCTGCAAGCCGTCGAGCGAAGCCGCCGGCACGTCGATCCAGCGTTGCCGGTACCGGTCCCAGGCCGTCTGCACCGACTGGAAACGCGCGCGGACCGTGTCGTCCCAGGGCATGAACAAGGGCCGCTCGGCATCACCGACACGCAGTGTTTCGAGTGCCTGCGAGAACTCGGCCCGCCGCGCCGGCAGGCGCTGGGGTTGTGCCGTGCCGATCGACAGCGACATGCGATAGGCCTGCATGCGCATGCGGCCCGCTTCGTTGACGGCTGCCGCGCCACCTTCGAGTTGCCAGGCCACCCACAGGCTGATCGCAATCGTGGCCAGGGCCATCAACAGGAACGGCGTGGCCACCAGAACCAGCTTGGCGCCCAGGTTCCAGTGCCGGGTCTGTTGCATGGGGTTCAGGCCCGATCCGTGGTCAGCGCGAACCC
>JBFJZP010000432.1:0-3455 GCA_041622095.1 Burkholderiaceae bacterium
CACTGCGTGTGGCTCCCTGCCCCCCGAGGGGGCCAGCGCGCCTTGGGGCGGCCCGGCGGCGCGCGTGTCGTGGCCCCCACGCTCGACCGCTGCATGGATGCGATCGAACGCGCGCGTGCCCCAGTCCTGCACCTCGACGCTGAGCGGCGAGCCGGTGCTGCCGAGGGTTCGCACGCGGGACAGGTCGCCACATGCGGACAGGTCGATGCCGGCTTTCTGGCAATTGGCGTAATACGCGGCACCGGCACCGAAGAAGCTGACGCCGAGTTCGGCGGCGAAGCGCCACAAGGTGGTCCAGTCGGCGGGTATGCGCTTGCCGGTATCGTCCTGGCTGCGCCCGGCCGGGCTGCCGTCGTAAATACACGCGGTGGTGCCGAGCAGCAGGCCGCCGACCTGCAGGTTCCACATCACCCAGCCGGTCGAGCTGTACCAGTGGAAACGTTCGCCACGGCTGTTGGCGGCATAACTGCTGCCGACATCGTTGTGGATGCCCAGCAGCGCCATGCCCACCAGCACCGTGCCGCCATGCCCGTGCACGATCGGCTTGGGCATTCCGGTGGTTCCGCTGGAATAGACGATCCACAAGGGATGGTCGAACGGCAGCCAGAGTGGTTCGAACCCCGCTGTGGCGGCGTCCTGGCGGCCGACCGCGCTGGCAAAGTCTGCGTCGAACGACCCGGCATCGGCTTGCGCCAGGGTGCCGACATGGTCGAGCATCAGCAGATGGCGCACCGTCGGCAGTTCGGCACGCAACTGCGCCACCACCGCCAGCCGGTCCTGCGTGCGACCGCCGTGAGTCACGCCGTCACAGGCAATCAACACCGTCGGCGCGATCTGCCGGAACCGGTCGAGCACCGCATTGCGACCCATGTCCGGCGCGCAGATGCTCCAGACGCCACCGATGCTGACAGTGGCAAGAAACGCCACCATCGCCTCCGGGATATTCGGCAGGTAGGCGGCAACCCGGTCACCCGGCTGGACACCCTGGGCCTGCAGGTGCAAGGCCATCGAGGCCACCTGCCGGCGCAGTTCCGGCCAGGACATTTCGCGTGCCGCAGTCCGGCCCAGGCTGCGTTCGTCATGGCTGACGATCGCCGGTTGGCCGGCCGCGTCGGCTTCGTCGACGTGGCGCAACACCTGGCGGGCGTAATTGAACTGCGCACCCGGGAACCAGCGTGCGCCCGGCATGCGGCGCTCGGCCAGCACCGCCCGATGTGGCGTCGGCGACTGCAGCTCGTAGAAATCCCAGATGCTTTGCCAGAACGCGTCCAGGTCGGTGGTCGACCAGCGCCACAAGGCGTCGTAACTGTCGAATGCCAGGCCGAGCCGCTCGCGCAGCCAGTCCTGGTACAGGCGGATCTGCGGGACAAACCGGGGAGGTGGTGCCATGTTCATGGGCCTGCATTACCGCAGGTTGGGCGTCCGAAGGCAAGCCCTGCAGTGGCCATGATGCGACGGCTCAGCTGAACCGCGCTGGCCTGCGGCGCCGGTCGCGGCGAGAATCAGCAGGATCGCGCGACACACAGACCCATGCACTCCACGCTTCCCACACCGGCACTCGAATGGCTGGCCGATCTCACGGTGACGGTGGCGCCACCGATCGAGGCCGGCCAGGTCAGCGGCCTCAACAGCCGCGGCCGGCGCCGCATCATTCCGATCACCGGCGGCAGCATGGACGGGCCTGCGTTGCAGGGCCGGGTGCTCGCCGGCGGCGCAGACTTCCAGATCGTCGTCTCCGACACCTGCGCCGACCTGGACGCCCGCTACATGATCGCGCTGGACGGCGCCGCACACCGCGGCCAGCACATCTTCGTGCAGAACCGCGCCATACGCCGCGGCAGCGCCGCCGACATCGCGCGCCTGGTGCGTGGCGAGCCGGTCGACCCGCAGGCGATCTATTTCCGCTGCGTGCCGACCTTCGAGGTCTCGGACGATGGCTTGCGCTGGTTGACCGAGAACGTGTTCGTCGGCACCGGCGCGCGTTTCCCCGACCGGGTCGAGATGCGCTTGTTCCGGGTCTGCTGACGCGGCACTTGCGGCCGACAAGCATTTCGCATTGGGTGCGCAGGCAACCGGCGATGCACGTCAGGCGGTGTCGCGCAACAGGTCCCATGTTCGCACGCCAACCACCACGCCGTTGTCGACCAGCACGTCGCCGGCGGCGATCGGCAGGCTGAAACGGCGCGGCCCGGCACTGCCCGGATTGACGAAAAACACGCCGTCGCGCTGCGCGACCAGCGGCTTGTGCGAATGCCCGGACACGACGACATGGATACCGGCGCGATGCGGATCGATGTCGAGTTGCGCAAGCTCGTATATCACGTACAGGCATATGCCGCCCAGTTGCAACCGCTCGGTTTCCTGCATCGCGCCGCCCACTGCGCCGCGTGCACCGCCAGTTGGCTATAGTGGCCCCTCTCTTCACCCCCATGCGAGTCCGATCATGCGCATCTGGAAACAAGCCATCTCCGTCGACATCCTCGCCGCCATCCACAAGGACACCGCGGTCGAATGGCTGGGCATGGAGTTCCTGGAAGTCGGCGACGATTTCATCCGCGCGCGGATTGCGGTCGACAAACGCACGCGCCAGCCGTACGGGTTGTTGCATGGTGGCGTGTCCGTCGTGCTGGCCGAGACCCTGGGTTCATGTGGCGCTGCGTATGCCGCGCCGGACGGCCATCGCTGTGTCGGCCTCGACATCAACGCCAACCACCTCAAGGGCGCAACCAGTGGCTGGGTGACCGGCGTCACGCGCCCGGTCCATATCGGGCGCAGCACCCAGGTCTGGCATATCGACATGCACAACGACGCCGGCGAACTGACCTGCGTGTCGCGCATCACGATGGCGGTGCTGGCGCCGCGCTGACGCCCGCGTCGCACCGGCGGCGGCGCCATGCGCTGGGTAATGTTTTGTAAAGACCGGGCACCCGGTCGTCCATCGATCCGGTTTTTGCGTTGGAATACGGAACCCGTGGCCGACCAGCCCGTCACGATCCGGAGCCTCTGCCCATGACGAAACGCCGACCCCTTGCCACGCCGCCGCTGCATCGTCGCTCCGTGCTCAAGGCCCTGGGTGTCGGTGCGGCCTGGGGCGTCGGAGCCTTGCAGGCGGCGGTGCCCGCCAGCCCCGCGACGGCGACGGACGGATCGGCCGCAGCCTGGCGTGCCATGTCCCGGGTGGGTTACGGCCCGACCCCGCAACTGGCCCGCACGGTACACGACCAGGCATCGGCACGCGCCTGGGTGTTGCAGCAACTCGATGCGGCCCACGACGCAGCCCGGCGCCCGCCATCGTTGCCGGCAGAGTGGTCGGGCTTCAACGCCTCCTTGCCGACGCTGTTCGAAGGCGCGCGGCAGGAACGCGAAGCCATCCGGCAGATCCGGGCCGATGCGTCGGACGAGACCGACCCGGCCATGCAGATGAAACTGCGCCAGCAGTTCCTGACCGACATGGG
>JBFJZP010000433.1:0-3454 GCA_041622095.1 Burkholderiaceae bacterium
GGCCGATGCCGCGGATGCCGACCAGTTCGGCGATGATGGTCTCATCGTCCATCGCGGTCCAGGCGTCGACATTGATCGCGCCGCTGTCGAAATGCAGCGCCAGGTCGACCAGGTACTCGATCTTGCGCGCCGACAAGCCTGCCGCACGCATGTCGTCCACCTTGAGCCGCAAGACGTTGGCGGCCGTCATCTTGCGCGGCAACTTGGCGAAGCGGTCCCAGACCGTCTGCGCCGCCTTGACCGATATCTGCTGTCCGACGATGGAGCGTGCCAGCGTGATGAAGGCATCGCCGCGGGTCTGCAGGCTGGCGCCGTCGGACTGCGCGATCAGCCGCTTCATGATGCGGTCCTTGCGCGACAGATGGCGACAGGCTTCCTCCCAATAACCGGGTTGCGCAAACACCAGCGCGGGTGTCGAGGCTGGTGCCATGTCAGAGCCGCCCTGTGGTTCGAAGTCCATGAACACCCTCCGCCATCATGCACGCTCCCAGGTCGTTCCGGCCGCCGAGTCCTTGAGCACCACGCCCATGTCGGTCAGGCGCTGGCGGATGCGATCGGCTTGCGCGAAGTCGCGCTCCTGCTTGGCTTTCGCACGCTCGGCAATCATCTGCATGATCTGGGCCGCATCCACGCTCTGCCCGGTGTCGCCGAGACCGGCCTGGAGGTAGGCACCAGGATCGCCCTGCAACAGGCCCAGGCAGCCACCCAGTGCCTTGAGCACACCGGCCAGTTCGGCACTCTGCGTGCGATTGACCTCGCTTGCCAGATCAAACAACACCGCCACCGCCTCCGGCGTGCCGAAGTCCTCGTCCATCGCCGCCTTGAACCGGGCTGCATGGGCTTGTTGCCAGTCGATCGCGACCGTCTGCGCGGGCACCAGGTCGAGCGACGTGTACAGGCGCTTGAGCGCGCTGCGAGCATCGTCGAGATGGGCGTCGCTGTAGTTGAGCGCGCTGCGGTAATGGGTGCGCACCAGGAAGAACCGCACGGTCTCGGCGTCGTAACGACCGAGCACGTCGCGGATCGTGAAGAAATTGCCCAGGCTCTTGGACATCTTCTCGTTGTCGACACGCACGAACCCGTTGTGGACCCAGAAGCGTGCCAGCGGCTTGCCATTGGCGCCTTCGCTTTGCGCGATCTCGTTCTCATGGTGCGGGAACTGCAGGTCGGCCCCGCCGCCATGGATGTCGATGGTCTCGCCCAGCGTCTGGCCACACATCGCGGAGCATTCGATATGCCAGCCCGGCCGACCCGTGCCGTAGGCGCTGTCCCACTTGGCATCGTCGGGTTCGGTCGGCTTGGCCGACTTCCACAACACGAAATCGAGCGGATCCTGCTTGCCTTCCAGCACCGCCACGCGTTCGCCGGCGCGCAATTCGTCGAGCGACTTGCCGGACAACTTGCCATAACCGGGAAACTTGCGCACCGAAAAGTTCACGTCGCCACCATCGCCCTGATAGGCCAGGCCCTTGTCCTTCAGGCGGTCGATCAACTGCAGCATCTGCGGCACGAATTCGGTGGCACGCGGTTCGATGCTCGGTGTCTCGATGCCCAGCGCGCCGATGTCGCGACGCATCGCCTCGATCATTTCGTCGGTCAGGGCGCGGATCGTGATGCCACGCTCGAGCGCGCGGCGGATGATCTTGTCGTCGATGTCGGTGATGTTGCGCACATAGGTGACGCGCAGGCCGCTGGACTTGAGCCAGCGCTGCACCACATCGAACGCCATCATCATGCGCGCATGACCGATATGGCACAGGTCGTAGATGGTCATGCCGCACACATACATGCGCACATGGCCTGCTTCGAGCGGAGCAAACGGTTCGACGGCACGCGTCAGCGTGTTGTAGATGCGAAGACTCATGATCAACGGGTGTGGGCCGCATGTGCGCGGCGGGTACTGGCGGCAATGAATACCGCGAAACAAGGAAGTTTGGCTGGGCGGTGCAGACCTTGTCAAGGTCGGATGTTCCCGACCCCTGGGCTACAATCGAACGCAGTATAAGGCCCCGCTTTGGGCGTGTGGCCACGCACCTGCTACAGGAGTCTTCATGATGCACCGCGGCAGCAGCATCGGCCAGTGCATGCGCCTGTTCTGGTTGGTCGCAGGCTTTCTTTGTTCGTCTGCAATGGCGAACGACTACGATCCGGTCAACCGCCTGTTGCGCGATGGCCAATTGCAACAAGCCATGGTCCAGGCCGATGCCTACCTGGCGACCAATCCGCGCGATCCGCAGATGCGCTTCCTCAAGGCACTGATCCAGCAGGACGGTGGCCAGCGCGATGCCGCGATCGCCAGCTACACCGCCCTGATCCAGGACTACCCCGAGTTGCCAGAGCCCTACAACAACATCGCGGTGCTGTACGCCAGCCAGGGCGAGTTCGAAAAGGCACGCGATGCGCTGGAGATGGCAACCCGCAACAGCCGCAGTTATGCAACCGCCCATGAGAACCTCGGCGACGTATATGCCCGCCTGGCCGAAAAATCCTATCGCCATGCATTGCAACTCGACGCCGGCAACACCACGCTGGCACCCAAGCTCCGCTTGATCCGCCAGTTGATCAACGCACCGGCGGCCAGCCGGCTGGCGCCTTTCCCCGGGCCGACCACACCGCCGGCCAAGCCCGACACGGCGCCCAATAGGTGAGCACCGGTGCCGGCCCTTGCGGCCGACACGTCCTGTCGAACCCGTCAGCAACAAGGAAACAACCGTGAAATTCATCGGCACGCGCACATCCCGTCGCGCACTCCTCCTGGCCAGCCTGATGTCGGTCAGCCTGACCGTCGCAGCGCAGAGTCCGGCCGCACCACGCGTGAAATTCGCCACCAGCATGGGCGACTTCGTGGTCGAGGTTTATCCGGACAAGGCCCCCAAGACGGTCGAGAACTTCCTGCAATACGTCCGCGACAAGCACTACGACGGCACGATCTTTCACCGCGTGATCGACAACTTCATGGTGCAAGGTGGCGGCTTCGACCCGGCCTATGCAGAAAAGAAGACCCGCCCACCGGTGACGCATGAAGGCCGCGAGGCCTTGTCGCGCGGCGGGCCGCGCAACGTCGTGGGCACGATCGCGATGGCCCGTACCAACGACCCGAACTCCGCCAGCGCGCAGTTCTACATCAACGTCAAGGACAATGCATTCCTCGATCCGGTGCTGATCCCTCCGGGTGATCCGGTGCCGAAATTCGAGTACCAGGGCCGGGTGTACGAAAATACACCCCGATCCCGACTGGTCAATGCGCCGCAGCTATTCGGCTATGTGGCGTTCGGCAAGATCGTCAGTGGCATGGAAGTCATCTCGAAGATCAAGTCGACCCCGACCGGTGCCGGCGGGCCGTTCCCGGAAAACGTGCCGACAACGCCAATTCTTATCAACTCCGCAACCTTGGTGAAATAGACATGAGCAACCCGCAAGTAGAACTGCACATCAGCAAACTGGGCGTGATCAC
>JBFJZP010000434.1:0-3437 GCA_041622095.1 Burkholderiaceae bacterium
AGCCGACCTTTCGCTCCTACTACCACCTCGAAGAGTTGTGGGGTGAAAAGCCGGTGCGACTGAAGTTCGGTGCCAGCAAGCCGGCGACCAAGGCGGTCGAGGTCAAGGTGCCGGCCGGCAAGACCCCGGCACGCAAGACTGCCGCAGGCAAGACGGCTGCAGGCAAGACGGCTGCAGGCAAGACGGCCACGGCCAAGACGGCGGCAGGCAAGGCCGCACCGGCGAAGAAGCCGGCCGCCAGGTCGGCAGCCGGCAAGACCGTAGCGAGTGGCAAGCCGGCATCGGCAACTGCCAGGGCGACGGCAAAGACCCCGGCCAAGGCCCCGGCAAAGACGCCGGTCAAACGCGTCACCGTCAACGCAACCTCCACCCGTAAGGCGGGCAGCAAACCCGCGGCCCGCAAGCCGGCCCCGCGCAAGTCCTGATCGGTCGCCGTGAGACTGGTCGTCGTCGCGGTAGGCCAGCGCATTCCAGCCTGGGCCCAGACCGCCTGGGACGACTACGCCAAGCGTTTCCCACCGGAACTCAAACTCGAGTTGCGGGCAGTCAAGACCGAGGCGCGTGGATCCAAGGCCCTGGCCACGGTGCTGGCGGCGGAACGCGCGCGTATCGAGGCGGCGATCGCAAGCGGCAGCCGGATCGTCGTACTCGACGAGCATGGCAGCAACCTGACGACGCTGGCGCTGGCCTCGCGCCTGCGCCAGTGGCAACTCGAAGCCGCTGACGTCGCGCTGGTGATCGGCGGACCGGACGGGCTCGATCCGGCATTCAAGCAAGCCGCCCATGAACGGATCCGGCTGTCCGACCTGACACTGCCGCATGCGTTTGCGCGGGTGTTGCTGGTCGAGCAGTTGTATCGGGCCTGGTCGGTCAATGCCAACCACCCCTACCACCGCGAGTGAGGCGGTGGCTTCTTCTTCTTCCCCCATGCATGATTTTGTCTATCTGGCCTCGCAGAGTCCGCGCCGCAGCCAGTTGCTCGAGCAACTGGGCGTGGCACACCAGCTGTTGCTGGCAGAGGCCGACGAAGACGCAGAAGCGCTGGAGGTGGTCCTGCCCGGCGAGGCGCCGGCGCCGTATGTGGCACGGGTGACACAGCACAAACTCGATGCCGCGATTGCGCGGCGCAAGCGCCGTGGCCTGCCCGACGCACCGATCCTGTGTGCCGACACCACGGTGGCGCTGGGTCGCCGCATCCTGGGCAAACCGGCCGATGCGGCCGAGGCCCGCGCGATGTTGACCGCCTTGTCCGGCCAGACGCACCGGGTCCTGACCGCGGTGGCGGTTGCGGCAGGGCGGCGCCGTTTCGAGATGTTGTCGATATCCCGGGTGACGTTCTGTACGATGAGCCCGGCGCAGATTCGCGCCTATGTGGCCGGCGGCGAGCCGATGGGCAAGGCCGGTGCTTATGCGATCCAGGGCCGGGCCGCGCGATTCGTGGAAAACATCAATGGCAGCTACTCTGGCATCATGGGGCTGCCCTTGTTCGAGACTGCACAATTGCTGGTCCGGTGTGGCAGCCGGACCCAACGATAGCCGGAGACAGCGACTGCCATGCAGCAAGATGTACTGATCAATTGGTCGCCGCAGGAGACCCGTGTCGCGGTCGTGGAAAACGGCGCGGTGCAGGAACTGCATGTCGAGCGCGCACTCGAACGTGGTCTGGTGGGCAATGTCTACCTGGGCAAGGTGGCGCGCGTATTGCCCGGCATGCAGTCGGCCTTCATCGATATCGGCCTGGAGCGCGCGGCGTTCCTGCATGTGGCCGATGTGTGGCACCGCCAGCCCGATGGCGAGCCGCCCCAGGTGGCCCGCAGCGCGCAGGCGCAAATTCCGATCGAGCGCCAGGTTTTCGAAGGCCAGGCGCTGACCGTGCAGGTGATCAAGGACCCGATCGGCAGCAAGGGTGCGCGCTTGTCGACCCAGATCAGCATTGCCGGACGTTTGCTGGTTTATCTGCCCCAGGACGACCATGTCGGCGTGTCGCAGAAGATCCCAGCCGCATTGCGCGACGAGTTGCGCGCGCGGCTGCAGGCACTCACCGAGCCCGATGGCGGCGGCTTCATCCTGCGCACCAATGGCGAAGATGCCAGCGATACCGAGCTGGCAGAGGACATCGCCTACCTGCGCAAGACCTGGGCCGGCATCAAGCAGGCGTCGACGCGCTCACGCCCGGGCTCCTTGCTGCACCAGGATCTGAGCCTGTTGCAGCGTGTGTTGCGCGACCTGACCGGCGAGGCGACGCAATCCATCCGGGTCGATTCGCGCGAGCAGTTCGACTTCCTCAAGGCTTTCGGCAGCGAATACATGCCTTCGGCCGTCGGCAAGCTGCAGCATTACAAGGGCGAACGCCCGATCTTCGACCTGTATGGCGTCGACGAGGAAATCGCCCGGGCGCTGGGGCGGCGTGTCGAGCTCAAGTCGGGTGGCTACCTGATCATCGACCAGACCGAGGCGCTGACGACGATGGACGTCAACACCGGCGGCTTTGTCGGTGCGCGCAACTTCGACGACACCATCTTCAAGACCAATCTGGAGGCGGCGCAGGCGATTGCGCGGCAATTGCGTCTGCGCAACCTGGGCGGCATCGTCATTGTCGATTTCATCGACATGGTGCGCGAGGACCATCGCGACGCGGTGCTGGCGGAGTTCCGCAAGCAGCTGGCACGCGACCGGGTCAAGACCATGGTGGGCGGCTTTTCCCAGCTCGGGCTGGTCGAGATGACGCGCAAGCGTACCCGCGAATCGCTGGCGCACATGTTGTGTGAACCCTGTGCCTCCTGCCAGGGCAAGGGCAGTGTCAAGACCGCGCGCAGCGTCACGTACGACATCCTGCGCGAGATCCTGCGCGAGGCGCGCCAGTTCAATCCGCGCGAGTTCCGGGTGGTTGCCTCTCCGAAGGTGATCGAGTTGTTCCTGGACGAGGAAAGCCAGCACTTGGCCGGACTGATCGAATTCATCGGCAAGTCGGTGTCGCTGCAAAGCGAGGCGGCGATGGGGCAGGAGCAATACGACATCGTGTTGCTGTAGGGCGCAGCGCAAGCGGCGAGCCGGGGGAAGCGGCCCGCGACAAGGCGCCATGGCCGATTGACCGCGACACGCCGGGTGTCCTACGATGGCAAGCCCAGCCTCAACGCCAGGAGACCGATCACCATGGCCCAAGCACATGCCCGATCCGGACAAGTCGTCCACCTCGCACGATGGGCCGACCCGTCGACCGCCACGGTAAGCAGTGCGATCCTCAAGGCCGAGCAACTGAAGGTAGTGCGCATCGTGCTGGCCGCCGGCAAGGCTTTTCCCGAGCACCATGTGCAGGGGGAGATCACCGTGTTGTGCCTGGAAGGCAAGATCCTGTTTCGTACGCCGCAAGCCGAACAGTCGATGGGGCCGGGTGACTTCATCCACCTGCGCCGCGGCGAACCCCATTCCTTGCACGC
>JBFJZP010000435.1:0-3435 GCA_041622095.1 Burkholderiaceae bacterium
CTACGAGATCACCTACCCGGTCGACGGTCATCCCGAACTGGCGCGGCGTGCGCTGGACTTGCTTGGCGATGCCGGATGGTCACCGCAGCCGGACGAGCGCCGCGGCCTGGACCACGGCGCCTGGGTGGTGTTGCGACACCTGTACCCGGCGGCCGACGTGCCGGCCTTCCAGGTCTCGCTGCCTTCGCGCCTGGACGGGGAGGGCGCATGGACATTCGGCGCGGCGCTGGCACCACTGGCGAACGAAGGTGTGCTGATCGTGGGCTCCGGCAGCCTGACGCACAACCTGGCCGAGTTCCGCACCGGCGCGGGCAGCGACGAGGCCTATGCCGGCGAATTCGCGGCCTGGGTGCGCGATGCTGTCGTCCGGGGCGACAGCGCCCGACTGCGCCAGACGCTGGAACTGGCACCGCACGCACGGCGCGCGCATCCAAGCACCGAACACTTCTTGCCGCTGCTGGTTGCTGCAGGGGCAGCAGCTTCAGCTTTACCGGCCACAGTGATCGAGGGCGGCATCACCCACGGCGTGTTGGCTATGGACTCCTTCGTGTTCGGCACGGCCGCACCGCTCGATGCCGACGCACCCGCACCCACGAGAACCCCATGACCACACACGACCTCATCATCCAGCGGCCCGCGACGCCTCGCCAACTGGTCCTGCTGTTCCACGGCGTCGGCTCGAGCGCACGCGACCTGGCGCCGTTGGGCGAGGCGCTGGCGCCGCACCTGCCCGATGCCGTGATCGCAAGTGTGCAAGCGCCCGAACCTTTGGGGCCGGGCTGGCAGTGGTTCTCGATCCAAGGCGTCACCGAAACCAATCGACCAGCGCGGGTCGCGGCGGCCATGCCCGGCTTCGTGCAAGCGGTCAGGCAGTGGCAAGAGACATGCGCTGTTGCGCCTGCCCGGACAACGCTGATCGGCTTCTCGCAGGGCGCGATCATGGCGCTCGAGTCGACCCAGCTCGAAGGCCCGCCTTCAGCAGCTCGGGTGGTTGCACTGTCGGGCCGTTTTGCCCGGCCGCCGCGAATCGCCCACGCGTCGGTTCGCACGCACCTGATGCACGGGGATGTTGATCCAGTGATGCCGGTTCGCGGAGCCATCGAGGCCCTGGCCGACCTGGAGGGTTTGGGCGCTGTTGCCACGCTTGATCGATTCCCTGGACTGGGCCATGGCATTGACGCCCGGGTGGTCGACGCCATCGTTCGCAGGCTGGTCGATGCGCTGCCTGCATCCATCTGAACAAAGCCACGCCACCACGCCGACATCATGTCCAAAGCCCGCTCGCTCGCCGAACTCGAATCCGACTTCGCGGCGGTCACCCGCGCAGCATCGGGTAGCGGATCGCAGACGCCCGCGCTCACGACACTCCTGCATATCGGCGACGAGCACCTCGTCGTGCTGAGCGGGCGCGGCGATAAGCCCGAAACCGTGCGGCAACTCGATCTCGGCGCGGCACGCGTGGCCAGGGACTTCTTTCATCACGATCCGCCGGCGTCGAGCGAGATCGAGCTTGCCATCGACTTCGCCGAGGACGAGATCATGCGGCTGGGCAAGCCGACCGGCGTCGCCGCCACGCTGTGGAGCACGTCTCACGCGTTGCAGGCCTGGCGCGCCCTGTCCGGCCCGACGATGACGATCGAGACAGTAGAGCAATGGTTCGAGCAGCTGGCCTCGGCCTCGCTCGGTCAAGCGACTGCCTTGCAGGGATTGCCCGCGGGACGCGAAGCGGCCGCGATGCTGCTCGTGCTGCGCGAATTCATGCATCACCGCGGCCATGCGTCCATCGTCGTCGTCGAACCGCGGCAATCGCTGGAAGGGCGCCACCTACATGGCGGGTTTGGTGGGCCACTTGGTCTTGGGCCTGCGCCACGACTGCGCACGGCAGCAGGATGGCGCTGACCGGCACGGCCAAAGTTCTGTGAGCTACCGCCGACGACTACACGATGGACGAGGGATGCTTGGCCAGCGCGGTGACCGTGATCTTCATGAACGGAAACAGCGGCAGCTTGCTCAGCGTGTCGTGTAGTTCGTCGTTGCTGGCCACATCGAACACGCTGTAGTTGGCATATTCGCCCACCACACGCCAAAGGTGGGGCCATTTGCCGGAGCTCTGCAGCTGCTGCGAATAGGCCTTCTCCTCGGCCTTGACGCGTGCGGCCTCTTCAGGCGCGAGCGTCGACGGAATGTTGACGATCATGTGAACAAGATAAAGCATGGGATTTCCTCAAGAGTCGGGGGCTCGTTCAGCGCTTGCAAGAAAGTGAAGCACAGCCTGGTCGAACGCCCGCGGCGCCTCCAGGTTGGACAGATGGGATGCCGGCACCACACACAACTGCGCGCCGGCAATGCTGGCCTGCATGGCCTGGGCATCGGCCACGGTCGTGACCGGGTCCGACGCGCCGGCCAGCAACAGCGTGGGCGTGGTGATGCGGACCAGGTCATCTCGCAAATCCGATGCCGCCAGGGCCTCGCAGCAGCCGGCATAACCTCGAGGCGCGATGCTGGCGATCCAGGCCTGAGCGCGCTGCACCTGTGCAGGGTGCGCGTGGACGAAATCCGCGCTGAACCAGCGGCCGGGTGACGACTCGGCCAGCGCCTGCATGCTGGCTTGGCCGCCTTCGCGAACCATCGCCGCCCGCTCGTTCCACCCCTGAGGCGTACCGATCCTGGCCGCACTGTTGCAGACTGCAATAGCGCTGAACCGGCTGGCAGCATGGATACCCAGCCACAGGCCAGTGTGACCCCCCATCGAGATGCCGCAGAACGCTGTCCGCGCGATGCCCAAGGCGTCCAGCACGGCCAGCACGTCCTGCCCCAGGTCTGCGAAGCTGTAGGGTCCGGGCGTGACCGGGCTGCCACCGTGGCCGCGCGAGTCGTAGCGGATCAGCCGGTACTTCTCGGAGAAGACGTCCACCTGCGGGTCCCACATCTCCAGTGTTGTGCCCAGCGAGTTGGACAGGATCAGCGCAGGCGCGGCGGCATCGCCGTCGACGGTGATGCGGAACGCGCCGCGCGCGGTGTCCAGCGAGACAGGAGACGAATGCTTGGCTTGCGGCATGGTCTGGCTACTTCAAACACGTTCGACGATGAGGGCGATGCCCTGCCCAACGCCGATGCACATCGTGCACAACGCGTAGCGGCCGCCGGTCCTGTGCAACTGCTGGATGGCCGTGGTCACCAGGCGTGCTCCGCTGGCGCCCAGCGGGTGGCCCAGGGCGATGGCGCCGCCGTAAGGGTTCACGCGGGCGTCGTCATCGGCCAGGCCCAGCTGGCGCAGCACAGCCAAGCCTTGCGAGGCGAAGGCCTCGTTCAACTCGATCACATCCATCTGCTCCAGGCTCAGGCCGGTCTGCGCAAGCACCTTCCGTGTTGCAGGCGCGGGGCCAATGCCCATGATGCGCGGCGCCACACCGGCAGTCGCCATGCCGACCACGC
>JBFJZP010000436.1:0-3433 GCA_041622095.1 Burkholderiaceae bacterium
GACAAACGAAGGGTTGAAGCGGTGCTCAGTCCAGCGTGACGCCGGCGTCCTTGACCACCTTGCCCAGGCGCACCGATTCTTTCTTGATCAGTTCGCCGAACTGCGCTGCGCTGCCACCCACCACCGGTGTGCCCAGGGCTTCCCACTTCTTGTGGAACTCCGCATCCGCAAAGATCGCGTTGAGCGTCGCATTGAGTTTGTCGACGATCGGTGCCGGCGTTCCGGCGCGCACCGCAATGCCGTGCCAGCCGGTGAATTCGTAACCGGCGATACCGGCCTCGGTCATCGTGGGCACATTGGGCAGCAGCGGGCTGCGTTTGGCCGAGGTGACAGCCAGCGGCGTCAGCTTGCCGGCCTGGATGTATTGCAGCGAACTGCCGAGTACGTCGAACATCACGTTCACCTGGCCGCCCAGCAGGTCGTTCAATGCCGGGCCGGCACCCTTGTACGGTACGTGGGTCAGGTTGACCTTCATCTGCGTGTTGAACAACTCACCCGCCAGATGTTGCGGCGTGCCATTGCCAGCCGATGCAAAATTCAGCACCGGCTTGCCAGCCTTGGCCATCGTCACCAGTTCCGAGACGGTCTTGACGCCCACGCTGGGATGTACTTCCAGCACCAGCGGGAACGAGGAAATCTGGATCACCGGCGCCAGGTCGGTCAAGGGATTGAAGGTCATGCTGCGGTACAGGCTGGTGTTGACCGCCATCGGGCCGCTGGCCGCCAGCAACAGCGTATGGCCGTCAGCCGGCGCCTGCTTGGCCACCTCCGCGCTGCCCAGGTTGCCGCCCGCGCCGCTCTTGTTGTCCACGACCACGCTCACACCCAGGCGCTTCTGCAGCTCGGGCTGCAAGAGCCGGGCCATCAGGTCGGTCGGGCCGCCGGGCGGGTACGGCACGACGAAGCGGATCGTCTTGCTGGGAAAAGCGTCTTGTGCCGATGTGCTCAGCGGCGCGAGGGCCGCGATCGCACCGAACACCGCGATAGCGGCACCGGCTGTCAGGCGGCGGCGTTGTTGAAGTCGGGTCTTGTCAAGCATGTTGTCGTCCTTGGTGATGATTGTTCGGTGGGTTGTCGTGCCTGTCGGCGTAGTCGGCCTGGTCGGTGATAGGCGCGTGACCGGCGGATGGTCAGGCGTCCAGCGGCGGCAGTTCACTGGCCAGCAACGCAAGGCCTTGCTGCAGCATCTGCTCATAGCGGCGTCGCTCCGCGGTGATTTGTTCCGGGGTCCAGGTGAAAAAACCTTCACCGCTTTTCATTCCCAGTTGCCCCTTGGCCACCCGGGTCTGCAAGGCTTGCGCCGGCTCGGCGGTATTGCTCAGGCTCGGGTAGATGGTGGCCGCGGCGGCGCAATGTACCTCCAGGCCGGCATGGTCCCGCTGCAGTACCGGGCCGGCGGCCAGGAAACGGAATCCGAAACCGAAACGCACTGCAGCATCCACGTCCTGGGCGCTGGCAATGCCTTCGTCGATCAGCGCGAACGCTTCGCGTGACAAGGCATGCTGCAGCCGATTGGCCAGAAATCCGGGTTTGTCCTTGCGCACCAGCACCGGCACGCTGCCACACCCCCGCATGAAGTCGCTCAGCCGCTGTGCCAGTTCGACCTGGCTGTTCGGGCCCAGCACCACCTCCACCAGGGGGACCAGATGTGCCGGCATGAAGAAATGCAGGCCCAGCATGCGTTCCTGCGTCGGCAATCCCTGCGCAATGGCGCTGATCGGGATACCGGAGCTGTTGCTGGTGAGCAGCGCATGCGCCGGGGCCAGTGGCAGCAGTTCGGCAAACAAGGCCTGCTTGGCGGCCAGTTGTTCGGTGATGCATTCGATCACCAGCACCACCGGCGCCCAATCCACCTCCTGCAGGCTGGACACGACTTGCACCCGCTCTGCGCGCTCGGCCATGCCCAGGGGTTCCAGCCCCCTGCGTACACGTTGGGCCAGCTGTTCACGCTGGCTGGCACGGTTGTCCACCACCGTGACGTGACAACCCCCGCGGGCCAGCACCACCGCCACGTCGGCGCCCATGGTGCCGGCGCCGATAACGGCCACGCGGGTGTTGCGGGGGTGCGAGGGCATCGATGGCAAGAATGTCTCCAGTGACGGCGTTGGTCGTGGGGGGCAGTCTAGGAACACCCGATTGCTCTGTCCAACTGATATTCTGGATAAACTCATTCGCCATGCTTATCAATTGGAATACCCGGGAACTGCAGGTCTTCCTGACGCTGGCCGAGACGCTGAGCTTTCGCCGCACCGCAGAGCAGGTCCATATGTCGCAGCCCGCGGTGTCCGGCCTGATCACCCGGCTGGAAGAGGCCCTCGGCGTGCGCCTGTTCGATCGCACCACCCGCAGCGTGCAACTCACCGATGCCGGCCAGGTGTTCGTCGAGCGGGCGGACCTGTTGTGCCGCCAGGGTGCCGATGCGGTGCGTGCGGTGCGCGATGTCGCCGAACTGCGCGTGGGCAAGGTGATCATGGCCGCCCTGCCATCGCTGGCCGCCACGGTCGTGCCGCTGGCGTTTGCGCGTTTCGCAGCCTTGTACCCGGATGTGCAGTTGCAGGTGATCGATCGCCTGTCCGGCCCGGCTTTCGACCTGGTCCGCGCCGGCCAGGTCGAATTCGCGTTGACCGCGTCCAATCCGGCCTATGCGGATCTCGACTACCTGCCTCTGGCGGCGGACAGTTTCGTGTTGCTGATGCCACCGGACCATGCGCTGGCGCAAAGCAGGCAGCCCCTGCCTTGGGCGCAGGTCGCCGGACTGACGCATATCTCCATGCCCTTGCCCTCGAGCGTGCGCCAATACGCCAATGCCGCCTTGCTGGCGCATCACATCCATTTCGAGCCGCGTTATGAGGTGGAGCACCTGGCGACCATCAATGCGATGGTGGTCGCCGGACTCGGCGTGGCCGCCTTGCCGGAACTCGCGGCGGTGGTGGCGCCGCAGGCCGGGCGTGTGGTGCGCCCGCTGGTGCTGCCGGACATGTTGCGCCCGATCGGCATGGTCAAGCGCCGCGGCCGCCCGCTTTCTGCGGCCAGCACCCGGATGGTCGAGATGTTGACGCAGGAGATGCAGCGGCTGATTCCAGCGCGGGTTTGAAACCCGCCTGGCGGCTGCAGGCCTGCCGATCGACGCCACACGGGTCGACGCCAACCATCGCGCCGGCCGATAATGGCCGGCACCGCTTTCGCGAAACCGTCCCCTGCCCCGTCAACCTGCTCTTGCCCCATCGACACCATGCTGAACTACCGCCAGGAAAAAGAAGACCTCACCGCCGCCTTGCGCTGGGCTGCCCGGCTCGGCCTGAACGAAGGTGTCTGCAACCATTTCTCGCTCGAGGTGGCGCCGGATCGCTACCTGATCAATCCGCAAGGGCTGTCCTGGGAAGAGGTCTGCGTCGGCGACATGTTGCTGATCAACGGCCAGGGCTCGGTGATC
>JBFJZP010000437.1:0-3421 GCA_041622095.1 Burkholderiaceae bacterium
CCATCGCCACGCCGATGTCGGCCCGCTTGAGCGCCGGCGCGTCGTTGACCCCATCCCCGGTCATCGCGACAAATTCGCCGCGGCCCTGCAAGGCCTCGACGATGCGGATCTTCTGCTGCGGATCGACCCGCGCATACACCCGGGTATGCACCACCCGCCCGGACAAGGCATCGTCATCGAGAGACGCCAGGTCGGCGCCGGTCAGCACCGCGGCCTGCTCATCGTCGACGATGCCCAGCGCCAGCGCAATCGCGCGTGCGGTGGCCGGATGGTCGCCGGTAATCATCACCGGCGTGATGCCGGCGGCCTTGCATTCGGCCACTGCGGCGGCCGCCTCCGGCCGCGGCGGATCGATCAGACCGATCAGACCGATCAGCTGCAGTTCCGATTCGACGCTGTCGGCGTCAATGCCCTGCGCCGGCAACGTCTGATGGTCGCGCCGCGCCAGCGCCAGCACGCGCAGGCCACGGGCTGCCAGCGCGTCCGATTGGGCCAGCCACTGGGCCTGATCGATCGCCACCGCACCATCGGCGTCACGCCAGTGGCTGGTGCATGCCGGAATCACCGATTCCGGCGCGCCCTTGGTATAGGCCACGACGCCTTGCGCCGCCTGGTGGAAGGTGGTCATGCGCTTGCGCACCGAATCGAATGGCAACTCCTGCACCCGGGTGTTGTCCGCATCCAGCGCGGGCTTGTCGATACCGGCCTCGGCGGCCACGTCGGTCAACGCGGTCTCGGTCGGGTCGCCTCTCCAGCGACCATCCGCGCCACGGGTCACGTCGTTGCACAACACCGCTGCACGCAACAACTCCTGGAACACCGCATCCGGCGACCCTGCTGCGCGTTCCCAGCTGCCGTCGTCCGGCTCCGGTGCGACCTGCAGGTATTGCGCCTGCATGCGGTTCTGCGTCAAGGTGCCGGTCTTGTCCGAACAGATGTAGGTGACCGAACCGAGGGTCTCGACCGAGGGCAAGGAGCGGATCAGCGCGTTGACCGACACCATGCGGCGCGCGCCCAGTGCCAGCAGCACCGTCACCACCACCGGCAAGGCCTCTGGAATCGCGGCCACCGCCAGGCTGATCGCGACCAGCAGCATCTGCAGCGGTGCCTCGCCGCGCAACAGGCCGGTGACGAAAAGCACCGCGCAGATGCCCAGCACCGACAGCGCGATGCGTTTACCGAAGACCGCCAGCCGGCGTTGCAGCGGCGTGGTCTGGCTGGGGTTGTCCTCCAGCAGCCCGGCGACCCGTCCGAGTTCGGTATCCATGCCAGTGGCCACGACCAGCCCCCGGGCGCGCCCATGGGTGGTCGTGGTTCCCTTGAACGCCATGTTGAGGCGGTCACCCAGCGCATGGGCCGCGCCCTCCAGCCGGCCGGCGTGTTTGTCGACCGTGACCGACTCCCCGGTCAATGCGGATTCGTCGACCTTGAGCTGGGCTGCCTCGATCAGGCGCAGATCGCCCGGCACCTTGTTGCCGGCCTCGAGCATCACGATGTCGCCCGGCACCAGCGCACGCGCAGCGACCCGCCGCACCTGGCCGTCGCGCAGCACCGTCGCGTGCGCGGCCGACAGCCGCTGCAAGGCCGCAAGTGCCTGGTCGGCGCGCCAGGCCTGGATCAGGCCGATCACGCCGTTGAGCAACACGATGACCAGGATCACCACGGTGTCGACCAGGTCGCCGACCAGGCCCGACACCACCGCCGCCGCGATCAGCACCAGGATCATGAAGTCGCTGAACTGCTCCACCACCAGGGCCCACAGGCTGCGCCGGCCCTTGCCCGGCAATTCATTGGCGCCATGGCGCTCGGCGCGTTGCGCAACCTCGTGCGCAGGCAGGCCATGCGCCGGATCGACGCCATGGTGGGCCGTCAACTCCTGCACATCGCGCAAGTGCCAGTCGTGGTTGCCACCCGTGGCTGGCTTGTTGTCAGTCGCCATACAGATATAGAACGTAGGTGTTGAGCAGATAAACCGCCAGCAGGCCCAGGCTGACCCAGCCGACCGCGCGCAACACGCGCGATTGCGGCCGGAAGAACAAGCCGATCATCGCCAGCCCGGTCATCACGATCGCCGAACCGGCGGTCACCGCATGCACCAGCGAACTGTCGCTGAGCAGCGAGCCCTGGCGGTAGAACAGATCGTCGACCGCGATGATCGCCACATTGAACAGGTTGCTGCCCAGCAGGTTGCCGATCGCCATGTCGACAGCGCCGATTCGCAGCGCCGACAAGGTCACCGCCAGTTCGGGCAGGGTGGTGACCATCGCGACGAACATGCTGCCGACGAAACTGCGGGTCCAGCCCATCGCGTCGGCCAGTTCCAGCGCGACAAACGGCAGCCACAGACCGGCCAGGAACACCACCACGGCAGCCATGGCGAAGCGCTGCACCGCCAGGCGCAGCGCCGGCAAGACCGTATCCGACACCAGCGGCTGCGCCGGCGGGTGTGCCCGCTCATAGCTGAATACGGTCCGCATCGCCACCAGGTACAGCAGGAACAACACCGGCGTCGCCAGGCTGAACCCCAGGTTGGCCAGAAACGCCGGCAACGGACTGTCGCCGGGATAGGGCATATGGCTCACGAGCAGGCTGACCATCACGAAACCGAGCATCACGACGCCGAAGCCGGCTGCCAGTACATGGCCCTGGCTGGCGCGGTGCCAAAGCGGCTCCCGGCGCGACAGGAAGTCGACCACGACCAGGAAGAACAGGTTCAGGTTGCAGCTACCCAGTGCATTGCCCAGGGCCAGATTGGGTGCGTTGGCCACGGTGACGCTGGTGATGCCGGTGACCAGCTCGGGCAAGGAGGTGGCCGTGGCCAGCAAGGCCATGCCGATCCAGCCACCGGACAAACCGGTCCGATGGGCGATCACGTCACCATAACGCGACAGCTGGTATCCGGCCGCACCGATCGACACGGCACAGGCGAGGAACTGCAGCCAGATCAGGATCAGGCTGGCCATGGGCTCAGGGGGGGCGTGCGGGTGTCACCCGGTCATCATGCCATTGCCACCGTGGATTTCCGTTGCCGAGCCTGATGTATGCGGCCTGGACTTGCCCTGGGTCAATTCCGATGCCTGCACGCTATCGCGCAGGCACGCCGACGGGGACAGCGGGCTGGAGCGCCATCCGCTGCATCGTCACCCATGGTGGCGCGTTTGTCGACTCTTTCAGCGGCTTCATGGGGATCAAGGTCGCCGGCCAGCGTTTCCTGGCGCCGGCACAGGGAAAACCCAACACGAAAAGGCCGCCTGATGGTGACCGGGATGCGCCACTGCGGCAAAAAACCAACATCTGCCGACGGCCTTCCGGTTTCTGCCAGGCGTCGCCAGCGGCACTGTTACGATTTCGCATGCTGGTAAAACTGCTGCTCATCGCCCTTTATTGCCTGCTGGCCACCCCGGCCACCGGGGCGGCCAGC
>JBFJZP010000438.1:0-3421 GCA_041622095.1 Burkholderiaceae bacterium
CGGGCGGGCTTCGTCGATCCTGCCCAGCGGCGCGTCGTTCCGCCGGCCGAACGGCCAGCTCAAGGCTCCGGACGCCGACACGCCGCGCCTGGCGCCGTGTGCACGGCTGGACTACGAACTCGAACTGGGCATGATCGTCGGACGCGGCAACCACGCCGGCGAGCCGGTACCCATCGCACAGGCGGAGGACCATGTGTTCGGCCTGGCGCTGTTCAACGACTGGAGCGCACGCGACATCCAGGGTTGGGAGTACCAGCCGCTGGGGCCGTTCCTGTCGAAGAATTTCGCCAGCACCCTGTCGCCGTGGATCGTCACGATGGAGGCGCTGGCGCCGTACCGCGCGCCGTTCCTGCGCCCGGCAGACGACCCGCAACCCCTGCCGTACCTGGACTCGCCCGACAACCGCGCCAGTGGCGCGATCGACATCGAGCTCGAGGTCTGGCTGCAGACCGCGCAGATGCGCAAGGAGGGTCATGCCGGTGAGCGCCTGTCGTGCTCGAACTACAAGGATGCCTACTGGACGGTTGCGCAACTGGTGGCGCACCACACGGTCAACGGCTGCAACCTGGCCAGTGGCGACCTGTTCGGCTCCGGCACCCTGTCCGGCCCGAAACCGGAGCAGGGCGGCTCCTTGATGGAACTCAGCCAGGGCGGCAAGCGCGCGATCGTATTCCCGAACGGCGAGAGCCGCACCTGGTTGCAGGACGGCGACAGCATCATCTTGCGCGCGTATTGCCAGCGCGACGGGTTCCGGCGCATCGGCTTCGGCGAATGCCGCGGCACCGTGATGCCGGCACCGGCGTTGGGTTGAAAGGAGGCAACGATGCGCGACAAGGCCCGACCAAGCGACAAACATGGGGTTGCCGGCGGCTTCACGCCCGAACGCGCCGACTGGACGATCGACCAGGGCTGGGAGCGTTACACCGCGCAGGAGCATGCGGTCTGGAAGACATTGTTCGAACGCCAGACCCGGCTGCTGCCCGGACGTGCCTGCGATGAATTCGTCGCCGGCATGCGCCAGTTGCCGATCGGGCCGGAGCAGATTCCCGATTTCCGCCGCCTGAGCGAGGTGCTGATGCGCCAGACCGGCTGGCAGATCATCGCGGTTCCCGGGCTGGTGCCGGACGAGGTGTTTTTCGACCACCTGGCGAACCGGCGTTTCCCGGCCGGCAACTTCATCCGCAAGGCCGACGAGCTGGACTACCTGGAAGAGCCGGATGTGTTCCACGACGTATTCGGCCATGTGCCGATGCTGATGAACCCGGTGATCGCCGATTTTGTCCAGGCCTATGGTGTCGGTGGCCTGCGCGCGCAGCAGCTCGGCGTGTTGCCCAACCTGGCGCGGGTGTACTGGTACACCGTCGAATTCGGCCTGGTGCAGCAAAAGGATGGCTTGCGCATCTATGGCTCCGGCATCGCTTCGTCCTATACCGAATCGGTGTTTGCACTCGAGAGCCCGTCGCCGAACCGGATCGGCTTCGATCTGGAGCGGGTGATGCGCACGAATTACCGCATCGACGATTTCCAGGAGGTCTATTTCGTGCTGGACAGCCTGGACGACCTGCTCAAGTTGGCGGCGATCGACTTTGCCCCGGTGTACGCCCGTGTCGGCCAGCAGCCGGAGCTGCGACCCGGCGACGTGTTGCCGACCGATCGCGTGGTGCAGCGCGGCGATGGCACCTACCATGCGGCGCGGCCGGCCGATTCCGGCACGTCACCTGGCTAGACCCGGCCGGCACGGCCCCGTCTGCGGGCCGCCGCGCCATCCTCAGTACAGCACCATCGCAACCGGGGTGATGCCCAGGAACGTGGTTGTGGCCGGCAGCAGCGATCCGTCCTCGTCCGCGATCGTGTATTGCGCCACCGAGTTGCCACCGGCCTGCACCACATACAGGAAGCGGCCGGTCGGGTCGGTCCTGACATGGACCGGCCCGACGCCGGTGATGGCCGCGGCCAGGGCCAGGCCGCTCAACGCGCCATTCGAGCCAACGCGGTAGGAGGTGATCGTATTGCCCTGGAAGTTGCCGACCCAGGCAAAACGGCCGGCCGGATCGAGGGCCAGGCTGACCGGGGTGATGCCGGCCGCGACGGCAGCCGGCGCGAAGGGCGCCAGCGCGCCATTGCTGCCGACGCCATAGTGCGACACGCTGTTGGCGCTTGCGCCGCTGTTGGTCACATAAACCGCACGGCCCTGCGGATCGACGCTGACGCTGGTCGGGTTGGCTGCTGCAAACAGCGCCGGCGCCAGTACCTGCAGCCGCCCGTCGGTGGCGATCGTGAACTGCGTAACCGTGCCGCCGTCATTGGCCACATAGACGAAGCGGCCGGAGGGGTCGACTGCCACCGCGGCCGGACCGATGCCGGCGGCCACCGATCCCAGCGACAAGAGCCGGCCGTCCACGCCGATCGCGAATTGCGCCACACTGCCGCCGTCGTCGCTGACATAGACAAAGCGGCCGGATGGATCGACCGTGATGTCGGTCGGGCCGGAGCCGGCGACGATGGCGTCCGGCAACAATGCCGTGAGTTGCCCGTCGGCGCCGACGCGGTATTGCGATACCGTGCCACCCTCGTTGGCCCCGTACAGGTAGCGTCCGAGCGGGTCCGCTGCCAGGCCGGTTGGCCGGACCCCGGCCGCGATGAAGGGCGTGGCCAGTGCGCGCAGGCTGCCATCGCTGCCGACGCCGAACTGCGCCAGGTTGTTGCCGCCATAGTGCGCCACATAAGCGAATCGCGCCGCATTGCGGCAGTTGACGGCGATGTTCACCACGTCCGACAGCGCGATCGTCCCACGGCCATTGGTCACGATGCAGCCTTGCGCCGGTGCGACCGGCTGGCGCGCCACCGTGATCGCATACGGTGTTCCGCTGGTGCCCCGTCGACTGAAGCTGGCGACCCCATCGGCCGTGACCGACAAGGTGTCGCCGCCATTGTTCTGCAGCAGCAGTCCGCTGCCGCTCAGGCCGCTGACGCGCACCGTCACGGCGAAATCCGGCCCGGCGTCGCCGCCGCCGCCGCAGGCGCTCAGCAACATGACTGGCAGCACGGCCGATACGGCTGAGACCATGAAGTGGATGCTTGTGTGGGTTGCGCGCATGCTTTGTTCTCCCTGCGGTTCTCGATTGCGGACTGACGTCAGGTGGTTGCGGCGCCAGCGAGTCCTTGCGCCAGCCGTGTTGCCGCGACCGCCGGCTCGCGTCGCTCCAGGCCCTGCGCGGAGACCGGGTACCAGGCATCCTGAGGGCACCAGGCATCCTGCGTGGCGATGAGGTCCACCGCGATACGTTGCGCCAGCAGGGTTTCGCGTTGGGCCTTGCGCCAGCGGCTGAGCTCGGGTGAAAGCGGCATGGTCGGAGGAGTTCTGCGTCGGCTCGCCGCCAGCGGCGCACCGGACCGGGTTGCAGGAACAGTATCCGCGCCC
>JBFJZP010000439.1:0-3416 GCA_041622095.1 Burkholderiaceae bacterium
GCTGGGCGTGGCCTTCGGTGCCATCGCCCAGCGCACGCAGTTCTGCACCATGGGGGCGGTGGCCGACGTGGTGACCACCGGCGACTGGTCGCGCATGCGCATGTGGGTGCTGGCGATCGCGGTGGCGGCGCTCGGATTCAACGCGATGGTGGCACTGGGCTGGTTGCAGGCGTCGAGCAGCATCTATGCCGGCAGCCGGATTCCCTGGCTGTCACTGGTCTGTGGCGGCCTGATGTTCGGTTTCGGCATGGTGCTGGCCTCCGGCTGCGGCAGCAAGAACCTGGTTCGGGCCGGCGCCGGCAACCTCAAGGCCTGGGTGGTGTTGCTGGTGATGGGGGTTTCGGCCTTCGCCACCCTCAAGGGCATTACCGCGGTGTTGCGGGTGTCCACCGTCGACCGGGTGCAGGTCGACCTGGGCACCGGCCAGGACCTGCCATCGCTGCTGGCCGCGAGCAGCGGCATCGGCACGCCCGCGGCCGCAGCGCTGCTGGGCCTGGCCGTGGCCATCGCCCTGGTCTGGTGGGTCCTGCGCAAACCCGAGGGCCGCCAGGCCAATGTGTGGCTGGGCGGCGCCGGCATCGGCGCGGTTGTCGTCGCGGTCTGGTGGATATCCGGGCGACTGGGTTTCGTCGAGGAACATCCGCAGACGCTCGAATCGGTCTTCCTGGCGACGAACTCGCACAACATGGAGGCGCTGAGCATGGTGGCGCCGCTGGGTTTTGCGCTCGACTGGTTGCTGTTCTTCAGCGACGCCTCCAAGCACCTGACACTGGGCATTGTCAGCATGGCCGGTGTCGTGGTCGGGTCGGCGCTCATGGCCCTGGCCAGCCGCGAGTTCCGCTGGGAAGGATTCGCCAACGTCGAGGACACCGCCAACCACCTGGTCGGCGCGACGCTGATGGGGGTCGGGGGCGTTACCGCCCTTGGCTGCACGATCGGCCAGGGCCTGTCCGGCATCTCGACGCTGTCGCTGGGCAGCCTGCTGGCAATCGCGGCGATTGTTTGCGGCGCGCTGGCCGCCTTGCGTTACCAGATCTGGCGGATCGAGCGCATGGCCTGAGCGCCGGTTGGCGCCGCCAGCGCACTCAGGCCGGCCGCTTGAGCAGCGCCTGCGCCGTGTCCAGCACGTCCTCTTCGAACATCTCGCCTGGTATGGACTGAACCAGGCGCCCCTGCCGGTCGACCAGGCAGGTCAGCGGAATCACGCGCCGGTTGGAGAACTGGCGCCGCAGCACACCGCCATCCATGGCGACGGGGAAACTGAACCTGGTTTGGGCCAGGTACTGACGCACCAGGTTCTCGTCGGTGTCGAGTGCGACCCCCAGTACCCGCAGACCACTGGCTTGCAGGCTGCGGTACATCTTGTCGACATGCGCGTTGTGGCGCCGGCAGAAAGGGCAATACGTGGCCCAGAAAACCACGAAGACAGGATGACCGCGCCACGCGCCCGGTTCGATGACGCTGCCATCGAGCAGGCGCACCGGCGGCCA
Organism: Burkholderiaceae bacterium; assembly: GCA_041622095.1. Taxonomy (GTDB): domain Bacteria; phylum Pseudomonadota; class Gammaproteobacteria; order Burkholderiales; family Burkholderiaceae_C; genus CAISIP01. The sequence goes on from JBFJZP010000439.1 coordinate 1,491, forward strand.
TGCCACCTGCGCACCGATCGCCGCCGGTTCGCCCATGGCCGCAGAACCCAGCAGCAGGGCGGCGCCGGCGGCCAGGCAGTCGCGTCGCCTCATTTGAAGCCCTGCTGCTCCATCAGCAGATAGGTGTTGTACGCGTTCATGCGGTTGGCGGCGCGAAACAGTGGCAGTTTCTCGAAGCGCGACCAGTCGGCCTTGGCATACGCGCTCTCGAAGGGCTCGAGGTCGCGCGCGGCGTCCCCCATGCTCTTGCGCAGGAAGAGCAGGTAGTCGCGGGTCAGTTCCAGGTCGGCCAGCGGCTCCAGCGAGACCGGGCCGTGGCCGGGAATCATCAGTTTAGGTTCGAAGGCGATCAGTTGCGCCAGCGAGGTGATCCATTTCCCGCTGTCGGCCTGCCCGACGAACGGAATCCGCCCCCGGAAGACCAGGTCGCCGGCAAACAACACACCGACCTTGGGCACGAACACCACCAGGTCCTCCGGTGTATGCGACGGCCCGACATGGCGGATCTGGATCTCGTACGTTCCCATCTTCAGCGTCGTCAACGGCTCGGCCAGCCAGCGGTCGGCGCTGACCAGCCGGGTCTTCTCGTCGATCCAGGGAAACAGTTCCTCGCGGCTGGCCTGCAGCCGCCGCTGGGCGGTCTCCGAGTTGAGGTATTCGCGCCCGTCCGGATGCGCAAGAATCGTGACGCCGGCGTCCTTGAAGGCCTGCAAGCCGTAGATATGGTCGGCATGGTAGTGGGTCACGACCAGGTAGCGGATCGGTTGCGTCGTGACACGCCGTATCTCGGCCAGCATCTCGTTGGCCAAGGTCGGCGATCCCAGGGCATCGACCACCAGCACACCGTCGTCGGTGACGACAAAGCCGGCATTCGAGATGAAGTTGCGATTGGCAGAGGAACCGAGCGCCGCCTCACCCTGCACCATCCAGACCTTGTCCGCCACCTGACGCGCCTTCAGCGGCGCCGTGCCATCGGCCGCACTGGCAACAAACGACAACATCAACATGGCCACTGCTGCCATGCGGGCCAGCAAGGTCGGTAATGTCGCGACACGCATGATGGAGTCCCCCATATTTTCGCTATATCCGCATAGGATGATACTCTTGAAAAAATGGGCCGGCTCGATTCCAATCGAATACGGTTGCACGCCACACCCGCTGAAACGGCGGTGGCGACCGGCAGCCGACAACAAGCAAGGAGGCAGTCTTGAAACCGATGCAAACCGCCTGGTCGCGCAACGCCGCGCTGGCCATCCTGATGTCGACCGGCCTGTGCGGCCATGTCTTCGGACAAACCGCCGACGAGCTCGACACCCGTGCACTGGCCGCGACCTGTGCCAATTGCCACGGCACCGACGGCCGTCCGGTCGCCGGCTCGGGCAATGCCCGCCTGGCCGGCCAGAGCAAGGACTTCATCGTCAGCCAGATGGCGGCGTTTCGCGACGGCAGCCGTCCGGCCACGGTGATGCACCAGCTGGCCAAGGGCTACAGCCAAGCGCAGATCGAACGTATCGCGGCGTATTTCGCCGCCCAGAAGTGAGGACGCCGACATGAAAAGACGTGATCTTGTCCAGGGCCTGGTCGCTGGCAGTGCACTGGCCGCAGTGGGTGGATGCGCCACGACGCCGGCCACCCCCTCGCGCGCAAAGGTGCTGGTGGTGGGCGGCGGTTATGGCGGCGCAACGGCTGCCAAATACGTTCGCCTGCTGTCGGGTAACAGCATCGATGTGGTGCTGGTCGAGCCGAATGCGAATTTCGTTTCCTGCCCGATCTCCAACCTGGTGATCGGCGGCGTGCGCCAACTGGCGGACATCACCACCTCCTATGAGGGCCTGCGCAGCAAACACGGCGTGCAGATCGTGCGCGACAGCGTCAGCGCCATCGATGCCGGGAAGAAAACCGTGCGACTGGCCGGCGGCGCCGACA
>JBFJZP010000440.1:0-3414 GCA_041622095.1 Burkholderiaceae bacterium
CCCGGGTCTGGGCGTCGACCTTCTTGACGATCACGGCGCAGTACAGGCTGTACTTGCCGTCGGCGCTGGGCAGGTTGCCCGACACCACCACCGAGCCGGCCGGGATGCGGCCGTAGCTCACCGTGCCGGTGGCGCGGTCATAGATCTTGGTGCTCTGGCCGATGTAGACGCCCATCGAGATCACCGAGTTTTCCTCGACGATCACGCCTTCTACCACCTCGGAGCGGGCGCCGACGAAGCAGTTGTCCTCGATGATGGTCGGACCGGCCTGCATGGGCTCGAGTACGCCGCCGATACCCACGCCACCGCTGAGGTGCACGTTCTTGCCGATCTGGGCGCAGGAGCCGACCGTGGCCCAGGTATCGACCATCGTGCCTTCATCGACATAGGCGCCGATGTTGACGTAGGAGGGCATCAGCACCACGCCGCGGGCGCAGAAGCTGCCACGCCGGGCCACGGCCGGTGGCACCACACGCACGCCGCTGGCGCGCATGGCAGCGTCGTCCATGTCGGCGAACTTGGTCGGCACCTTGTCGAAGAAGCCCAGGTCGCCGGCGCGCACGATGCCGTTGTCCTTGAGCCGGAAACTCAGCAGCACTGCCTTCTTGATCCACTGGTGGGTGGTCCACTGGCCGACACCATCGCGGGTGGCGACGCGCAACCTGCCGCTGTCGAGTTCGGCAATCACGTGTTCGACGGCGTCGCTGACATCCTTGGGTGCGGACTTGGGCGAGAAATCCGCGCGGTTTTCCCAGGCGGCATCGATGGTTTTTTGTAGTTGATCGGTCATGTGTGGAGAACGTGTTCGTGAAACAGTTGGAAGATAGCGATGGATCACAGCCGGCGGCGCATGAACTGGACAATGCGCTGCGCGGCCTCTTCGCATTCGGCGGTCTCTGCCACCAGTGCCATCCGGATGCGCCCGGCGCCCGGATTGACACCCTGGACGTCGCGCGCCAGGAAACTCCCGGGCAGGACCGTCACATTGTAGAGAGCGAGCAGATCGCGCGCGAACGCGGTGTCGCTGCCCGACACCTTGGCCCACAGGTAGAAGCCGGCGTCCGGCAGGGCCACATCCAGCACCTCGGCCAGCATCGGCGTCACCCGGGCAAATTTCTCGCGGTACAGGCGGCGGTTCTCGATCACGTGTTGTTCGTCGGCCCAGGCGACCGCGCTGGCCGACTGCACGACCGGGCTCATGGCGCTGCCATGGTAGGTGCGGTACAGCAGGAACTGGCGCACCAGCTCCGCGTCACCGGCGACGAATCCGCTGCGCATGCCGGGCAGGTTGCTGCGTTTGGACAGGCTGGTGAACGACAATAGCCGGCGAAAATCGGGCCGGCCCAGCATCGCGGCGGCCTGCATGCCACCGAGCGGCGGCTCGTCGCGGAAATAGATCTCGCTGTAGCACTCGTCCGAGGCGATGACAAAACCATGCCGGTCGCTGAGCGCGAACAGTTTTTCCCATTCCGACAGGGGCATCACCGCGCCGGTAGGGTTGCCGGGGGAGCAAACGAACAACAGCTGGGTTCGGGCCCAGACCGCTTCCGGTACCGCATCCCAGTCCTGGGCAAAGTTGCGCGCCGGGTCGGCCGGCACGAAATAGGGCTCGGCGCCGGCCAGCAAGGCCGCGCCCTCGTAGATCTGGTAGAACGGATTGGGACACACGACGATCGGTTTCGGGCCGTCGGACGCACCCCGTTCGACCACCGTCTGCACAAAGGCGAACAGCGCTTCGCGCGAACCGTTGACCGGCAGCACGTGGCGGGTGGCATCGACCTGCAGGTCGTAACGGCGTCCGAGCCAGGCGGCAAAACTCGCACGCAGGGCCGGGTCACCGGCGGTGGCCGGGTAGCTGGCCAGGCCACTGGGCTGGCGCAGCACCGCATCGGCATAGGCCTGGGCGATGAAGCCGGGGGTGGCATGGCGCGGTTCGCCGATGCCCAGGCTGATGGGCCGGTAGGCCGGGTCCGGCTGTACGTCGGCGAACAAGGCCCGCAGGCGCTCGAAAGGATAAGGCTGCAGCAAGCCCAGCAATTGGTTCATGGGCCGGGATTATCCCGGTTCGGCCGCCCGCTGGCGCCGGACGCGGCGCGCGGGGCCTGCCGGACCCACTGCCGGGCCGTTGCCCGCCCGGATCACGGCTTCTTGCGCTTGGCGCCACCCTTGGCAGCGGGCTTGGCCGGCGGCGGCGCCGCCTGCTCGCCAGAGGGCATGTCGCCTATGACCGTCTTGAGCGGACAGATCTTGAACGCCGGGCATTTCTTGCAGCCTGCAACGATGGCGATCGGACACAGTGTCATGGGATAACTCCTGCTGAAAGTGGATTTCCGGTCGAGTATGCGCCCTGGCGCATCGTGCATCGCCATACATGTCGTTCCACAACTGATTTTGGGGTCACGCCGGTCGGGAAAGCGTGGCGGCCGGGTGGAAAGGCGTGACGAATTGTGAGCCGACGGGGGTGCGTGCCACTTTGTCCATCCATCGGCAATCGGCGACGTGCTGAACCGGCTGGTCGGGCCGGACACCTCCTGGCTGCAGTACCACCTGCGATCCAACGGGCGTGTGTTTCTGATCAACGCCGACGACATCGCGCCGGCCATGGGTTCTGTACCCAGAAACAGGCTCGACGACTTCAGCGTCTAGCCAACTGCACGGACCGGTCTGGCCAGGTCGACGGGGGAACACCCGACTGCACTGGTCGGGGTTGACGATCAAAGCGCCCAGGTATCAGTGCCCGGCGCCGGCGTCCGGCAGTCGTTGCGCATCGCGCGTGTCAACTGGCGCGGGCAAGCGGAGCTGGGCTTCGAGCGCGACCTGCACGCAGTCCTTCAGGTGCTGTTCGCCGAGGTAGCGCACCGCCGAGTACCCGACCAGCGCCGCCACCGCCTGGCCGGCCAGCGGCACATATTTGGCGGCCTGCTTCGCGGTCAGGCGCACGCCAATCGTCTGCGCCGCGCGCAATACCAGTTCCTTGCTGATGTATTTGCCGATCAACACCGAGCCGACGCCGCTGATCGCCTTCTGCACCTGGTCGCGCTGGCGCGGCCCCAGTCGCGCCATCTGCTCCGGCGTCAGGCCGAAGCGGGCATTGATCTGCGGGATCAGACGCGACAAAAGGGCTGCGTCCACCGCCCAGTCCAGTCCGGGTATCGGCACCATGCTGGCGCCGGCGGCCACCAGCGAACGCCGGTGCAGGATCTTGCGGCATTCGCGAACTGCTGTAACAAGGTCTTCACGTCCTTGGGCGATTTCGAGTGAGCTGGGCATAGTTGATTCTGGCAAACGCAATTCATCAGGTTGGGCAGCATCACATCGATCGTTCCAAGTCACAGTCTCGTCATCTTTGCAATGGAAATACCCGTTGATGGTGGGCATTGATGTCGGCTTCATCGTATCGGTTAAGGAGATCGG
>JBFJZP010000441.1:0-3403 GCA_041622095.1 Burkholderiaceae bacterium
AAACCTCGCCTACCGAATTCGTGCAACGCGTCATCGACGGCCTGTGCGAACTGTCGCTCAAGGACCCCCTGACCGGGCTGGCAAATCGGCGGCATTTCCTGTCTGTGCTCGAGCGCGTGACCGATGGTGTCGCGCGATCGGGTGAGCCGGCATTGCTGCTGATGCTGGACATCGACCATTTCAAGAACATCAACGACACCCATGGCCATAACGCAGGCGACCAGGTATTGCAGGCAGTGGCCAGGTGCCTGTCGCGCTGCATCCGCCCGATGGACACGGTCGCGCGTTATGGCGGCGAGGAATTCGCCGTGGTCCTGCCCAATTGTCTGGTGTCGGTCGGCGAAGCCGTGGCCGAACGTATCCGCAAGACCGTGCAGTCGCTGATGATCCCGATCGGCCCGAGCAGCCATGTGCAGGTGACCATCAGCATCGGTGGCGCCTACGCACCGGCCTGGGTGCGTTCGACCGCCCCGCTGTGGATCGAACGCGCCGACAACCTGTTGTACCAGGCGAAATCCGAGGGGCGCAACCGGGTCTGCATCGATCACCAGCAGGCGATTGCGGTCAGTGCCGAGGAGAAAAACCTGTTGTTTGGACATTTGGCATTGGGCGAGCCTGCCTGGCTCGAACGTGCTGCCGTGGAACCTGCCGATGGCAGTGCGAGTGGAGTAGGCGAATGAGCGACGAATTGCAAGCTGCTACGGCGGCTACACCTTCGGAGCCCGTGGTGCCGCTGGCACCTTATGGCAAGGTGATGGCCGTGACCAGCGGCAAGGGCGGCGTGGGCAAGACCTTCGTGTCCGCAAACCTGGCCGCGGCACTCGCCAAGCGTGGCCAGCGGGTGCTGGTGCTGGACGCCGACCTCGGCCTGGCCAACCTGGACGTGGTGCTCAACCTGTACCCCAAGGTCACCTTGCACGATGTGTTCAGCGGCAAGGCGACGATCGAGGAGGCCATCATCCAGGCCCCCGGCGGTTTCTCGGTGCTGCTGGCGGGTTCGGGCATGGTCGAATATTCGCGGCTGACGCCGGAGATCCGCGCCGACTTCCTGCGCATCATCCACGACCTGATGCCGCGCTACGACGTGGTGCTGCTCGACACCGGCGCCGGTATCTCCGACGTGGTGCTGTTTGCGGTTTCGCTGGCGTCGGTGATCCTGGTGGTTGCCACGCCGGAGCCGACCTCGCTGACCGACGCCTATGCCACCATCAAGGTGCTGGCCGGCCAGCAGTATCGCGAAAAAATCCACATGGTGATCAACCAGACCGCCCGTCTGGGCGACGGCCGCGCGATCACCGGCCAGTTGCAGCAGGTGCTCGACCGCTTCGTTGTCACCGGCCCCGGCCGGGGTGTGCGACTGGTCCACCTGACCGACATTCCGGCCGATCCTTCAGTCCGCCAGGCGGTGATGCGGCGCCAGTTGCTGATGCAGAGCCTGCCCGGCTGTCCGGCTGCGCTGGCGGTGACGCAACTGGCACGCAAGCTCGAAGAGACCGTGATTCACCCGGGTCGTTGAGGCGCGCCAGCGCTGACGATCCAGCCCTCCAGCGGGTCGACCGGCTGTGGCAGGCCATAAGACGGCCAGCCATGTCGTGCCGCCCATGCAGCCTGCAGCAGGCACAACACCGCGTCCAGTCGGTCGCCGCTGGCATCGGCCACCAGCGCATCGCGCTGCCCGGGTGCCAGCTCCAGCCGCAAGGCCAGGCGGGTCTGCCCCTGCACCAGCATGTCGAGCAAATAGGTACGGCGTGCCTGTCGCTGCGGCGTCTGCCGCGCCTTGTCGTCGCTCTTGTAGCTGTCGCGCCCCAGAACCTCACGCGCCAGCATGCCCGGATAGGCCTCGAGCGCCACGCGCCGCGGCCGCCCCCGGGCATCGACATCGTCCGCGTCGCCAGGGTGCAGGCCCGGGATGTGGACACCGGATTCGATCAGCAGCGGCACACCGGCGTGCAACATGTAGGCCACCGGTGGCTGGACCCATTTCATCGACGGACTCGAGCCGGCCAGCAGATCGGTCGCGCGGTGGGCGAACTTGCCTCCGGGTGGACGCGCCGCGCAAAAGGCCATGAACAATGCACGGATCTCGGCGCGGCTCAGGGCTGCGTAGGTCTGCATGCAGGCGCGCCACGACATCGGCCAGCCCAGGCTCTGCACCAGTTCACGCGGCAGGCCGAACGGAAAATCGAAACCGCCAACCCAGTCGGCATGCTGGCGCAATACACCGGCGAAGGCGCAAAGCGTGGGCAGATCCTGCAGCCGCTCGAGGGTGACCACACCGGCCTGTACCGCGCCCAAGGCCAGCACAATCGGTTTGCGCGGCCCCGGCCGGCTGCTGAAGTCACAACCGATCAGCATCGGACGGCCGCAAGCCTGAATTCGTCAGCGACCGCCGGTGCGGGCATCTGCCGGCACCGGCGCGTCCTGGGGCAGACCGGTCAGGTTCCCGATACCGGCTGCTGGCAAACGCAAACCTGGGTGCACGCCTGCCCGGCACAAGGGATTGCTCAGGCGCGCCCCATGATGGATGCGGTCGCCATCAGTTCCTCGAGCAAGGCCAGCGAGACCTTGCCGGATACCGAGTAGGGGTCGAGTTCGGGACGTTCGGCGTATTTCAGCAGGATCGACACATTGATGCGCGACATGTTCACCTGCCCCATGGTCCAGCCGCCGAAACGGCGCTCGGAAATTTCCTCGTAATGCAGTAGCACCACGTCCTTGTGCCGCACGTCTTTCTGGATATGGCCGAACAATTCGCTGACCGCCATGCGGCCGCCTTCGATCGCCTGCAGGAAGATGCCGCCGCCGTAACACAGGATGCCGGTGATGCCGCAGACCGGATTGGCCTGGCGCGACTGGGACAATATGGCCTCGATGGCTTCCGCGCTGGTGTCCACCGCACGGCTCGCGTACAAAAGTCTTACCAGCATGGCTCAGGCCTTTCCAGGTATCAGGGAGAGAAACTCGCGGCGCAGGTTGGGGTCCTTCAGGAAGGAGCCGCGCATCACCGAATTGATCATCTTGCTGTCCATGTCCTTGACGCCGCGCCAGGCCATGCAGTAGTGGCTCGCCTCCATGACGATCGCCAGTCCGTCCGGCTGCGTCTTGACCTGGATCAGGTCGGCCAGTTGCACCACCGCCTCCTCCTGGATCTGGGGCCGGCCCATGACCCATTCGGCCAGGCGGGCGTACTTGGACAGGCCGATCACATTGGTGTGCTCATTGGGCATCACGCCGATCCAGATCTTGCCGATGACCGGACAGAAATGGTGGCTGCAGGCGCTGCGCACCGTGATCGGCCCGACGATCATCAACTCGTTCAGGTGTTCGGCATTCGGGAACTCGGTGATCGTGGGCGCCTTGACAAAACGTCCGCGAAACACCTCGTTGACATACATCTTGGCAA
>JBFJZP010000442.1:0-3400 GCA_041622095.1 Burkholderiaceae bacterium
CGCGCCAAGGGGGCGATCCCCTGTGCCTATACGGCCCACCTCGGCCAGCCCGACGAGGACGACTACGACGCGATTCCGAAGAAGGCGCTGGCCTACGGCGCCGAGATCGCGCGCCTGGTCGACTGCCGCGCCCAGCTGGTCGCCGAGGGCATCGCCGCGATCCAGTGCAACGCCTTCCACATCCGCACCGGCGGCGCGACCTACTTCAACACCACGCCGCTGGGCCGCGCCGTCACCGGCACCATGCTGGTGTCGGCGATGAAGGAAGACGACGTCAACATCTGGGGCGACGGCAGCACCTTCAAGGGCAACGACATCGAGCGTTTCTACCGCTATGGCCTGTTGACCAATCCGAGCCTGAAGATCTACAAGCCCTGGCTGGACCAGGCCTTCATCGACGAGCTCGGTGGTCGCGCCGAGATGTCGGCCTTCATGACCAAAGCCGGCTTCGGCTACAAGATGTCGGCCGAAAAAGCCTACTCCACCGACTCCAACATGCTGGGCGCGACGCATGAGGCCAAGGACCTGGAGCAGCTGAGCAGCGGCATCAAGATCGTCAATCCCATCATGGGCGTGGCATTCTGGCGCGACGATGTCGAGGTCAAGCGCGAAGAAGTGACAGTGCGTTTCGAGGAAGGCCAGCCGGTCGCGCTCAATGGCGTGCACTACAGCTCGCCGGTCGACCTGATCCTGGAGGCCAACCGCATCGGTGGGCGCCACGGCCTGGGCATGAGCGACCAGATCGAGAACCGCATCATCGAGGCCAAGAGCCGCGGCATCTACGAGGCGCCCGGCCTGGCATTGCTGTTCATTGCCTACGAGCGCCTGATCACCGGCATCCACAACGAGGACACGATCGAGCAGTACCGTGACCATGGGCGCAAGCTCGGCCGTCTGCTGTACCAGGGCCGCTGGTTCGACCCGCAGGCGATCATGCTGCGCGAAACCGCCCAGCGCTGGGTGGCCCGTGCGATCACCGGCGAGGTCACGCTGGAACTGCGCCGCGGCAACGACTACTCGCTGCTCAACACCGAATCGCCCAACCTGACCTACCACCCGGACCGGCTGACGATGGAAAAAGGCGAATCGGTGTTCTCGCCGCAGGACCGCATCGGGCAACTGACGATGCGCAACCTCGACATCGTCGATACCCGCGGCAAGCTGGCGATCTATGCGAAGACCGGCCTGCTGACGATGGACGACAGCGCCGACCTGCTCAGCCTGACCGGCGACCGCAAGCCTTGAGGATGTTTTGCAATTGACTTCCGATTAAGTGATAAATTTGTTTTTTTCTGAATGAATAAAAGAAACTAGTTCTCATTTTTATCACTTTTAGTATACTTCCGGCTCTTTTCCACAAAAGGAGCCGTCGTGTCCGGTTTGTCATTACGCCCGCCATGGGCCTGCTCGCAGGCCTTGGCGGGTCCCGCAAGTCCAGCCCCCACCAGGGTGCACCCGGTCCCCGCGGCCCTGGGCCATGTGCCTGGACCGGATTCCCGTAACCGCGTACCCGGCATACCGGCCGCACCCCGCCGCCTGCCCCACGCCAGTGATCGTTCGCCCCGGCAAGTGAAATTGCCACTGGGCGCCTGACCGCGTCCGCCCGGCTGCCACGCCCCATGGCAACACCTACCGCAAACCGCCGTTATCTGTTGTGGATAGCCTTCGTGACCGCCACCATGGCCGTCGCGATGGCGGTGCTGCTGGTGCTGCAACTGGTACAGGACCGGGCGATCCGCCAGGCCCATGTGACCCGTGTCGATTCGCTGGGTGTGCTGGCTTACCAGTTCGATCGCGAATTCCTGCGTTTTCGCCACGCGCTGGAGCTGGCCGCACAAGGACGGCAGCCGCCCGACAAGACGGCCCTGGGCATGCGCCTGGACATCCTGATCAGCCGACGCGTCCTGCTCGACGACAACCCGAGCAGCAGCGTGTTCGTCAACACGCCACAGTACCGCAGGACCATGCCCACCTTCGACCGATTGATCGACAAGGCCGACACCGTTCTGGCATCACAGGCGCTGCAGCGGCCCGCGCTGGCGGCCCTGGCGGAGGAACTCGGCCGGATCGGCCCGGATATCCAGTCGCTCAGCCTGGCCGCCAACACCCGCATCAGCCGCCAGATCGAGGCGCAGCAAACCGTGTTGCTGACACAGCACCGGCGCATCCTGTGGCTCACCTTCGCGCAACTGATCGTGTTGCTGATCGTGGCGGCCACACTGGTGGTGCGCCATCGCCGCCAGGCAAAGGAACGCCAGGCTCTCGAGCAGATGACCCGCGACCTGCGCGACGCGCAGCAACGGGCCGAGGCGGCCAACCAGAGCAAGAGCCGGTTCCTGGCCAACATGAGCCATGAGCTGCGCACGCCACTCAACGGCATGCTGGGCATGCTGAGCCTGCTGCAGAGTTCCTCGCTCGACATGCAGCAACGCAGCTACGTCAAGACCGCGAGCAACTCCGCCGATCACCTGCTGATCCTGCTCAACGACCTGCTCGACCTGTCCGCGCTCGAAGCCGGCCGGATGACGCTGCATCCGGAGCCCTTGCACCTGCCCGATCTGCTGCATGCGGTCGGCGACCTGATGCGCCCGCAGGCCGAACAAAAAGGACTCGTATTCAGTGTCGAGGTCGATCCCGACCTGCCGCGCTGGGTGCAAGGCGACACCACCCGGATCAAGCAGATCCTGCTGAACCTGTTGTCCAACGCGATCAAGTTCAGTGACCGCGGCCGCATCAGCCTGCTGGCCCAGGCGGTCGCCCCGACGCAGGACGATCCGGAGCGTGACCCGGACCCGTCCCGGGTCCACCTGTATATCCGGGTCACCGACCAGGGCATGGGCATGGACAGCGCGACCCAGTCCCGCCTGTTTCGCCGCTTCGAGCAAGGCGACGCCAGCACCTCGCGCCGTTTCGGCGGCACCGGGCTGGGCCTGGAGATCTCCCGCAACCTGGCCCAGATGATGGGTGGCGACATCAGCGTGACCAGCCGCCCCCAGACCGGCAGCACCTTCACGCTGGACTTGTGGCTGGCCGTCGCCCGGGCGCCTTCGCATGAGGATGTGCCGATTCACCAGGTTCGGCGCGAGCCGGATGCGCCGGGGCTGGACATCGTCGTGGCAGAAGACCATCCGGTCAACCGCATGTATGTCAAGGCTTTGCTCGAGCGCATGGGCCATGGCGTGCGGTTTGCCGTCGATGGCGAGATGGCGGTCCAGGAGACCCGCCGCAAGGTCCCCGACCTGGTGCTGATGGACCTGCACATGCCCCATGTCGATGGCTTCGAGGCTGCGCGCAGGCTGCGTGACGGCCATGACGCGGCCTCCCGGGTGCCGATCGTGGCCTTGACTGCCGACGTGCTCGCAGAGTCGCGCGAGCGTGCCAGCGCAGCCGGCATGGAGGC
>JBFJZP010000443.1:0-3398 GCA_041622095.1 Burkholderiaceae bacterium
ATTGATCAGAAAAACAGGGCCATGACGGCGGTGACCTGGCCGCGTGGCGCGACCGGCATCGCGAACATCGGGGTCTCGACCTGGGGCACGCCGGTCGCGAAGGCGATGCCGATCGGGCCGCCGGCAGCGCCGACGTCTATGCTGGCAAGCGTGTCGTCACGCCGGCCATCGGCTTCGGTGAAGCCGAGCGCGCGGTGCAGGCGTTGGCCGGCGGCATCCGGCTCCCAGATCTCGATGCGCCGCGCGATCGGCGTGGCCAGTGCCGACAGGAAGGCCATCACCTGGTTCGAACCATCGGTGCTGGCGCAAGGCATCGCGAAGCCGCGGTTGATGCCGACCTTGACCGCGCTGTCCGCGCGCAGGAAACCTGAACCCTTGCCCAGGTTGTCCATGAACACCGGCAGTCCCCGCTCCCAGGCCAGGCCCGGCAGGCCGTTGCCCTGGCGAAAGCCGGTGCTGCGCGAGACGAACTCGAAGGTGTCGCCGGTGTTGCCGTAGTAGCCCTCGACCAGGCGCATGTCCTTGGATCGGGTCGGCTGGTTCGCCCACAACTCGATCGCACCGGCATGGTCATCGTCGTCGCCGCAGAAGAACACCGTCACCGCGGTCAGGCGTCCGGCAACAAAGCTCGGCACGGCGATGCCGCAGGTCAGTCCTTCGTCGTCGGCGGCAGCGATGCGCTGGAAGTAGGAGCCATGGAATTGCTTGAGCATGACCGGCTGGCCCTGGTCCCAGGCCTGGCCGGGCAGGCCTTCGCCACGGCCGAAACACAGGCGCCGGGTGATGGCGCCGAAACTGGCGGCCTTGCCGAACAGGCCGGCGCCGAACTCCAGCAGGCTGCCGTTGGCATTGGGAACCCAGGTCTCGACGATGCGGATGAAGGTCTTGTTCTGCACGGGATTCTTTCGCGGAATCGAAGGCTTCAGTGCTGGCTGCCGCAGTCTTCGAGGAAGCCGATCAGTTCCTCGCGCAGCCGGTAGTACTGCGGATGGGCCACCAGCGCTTCGCGGGTGCGCGGGCGCTCCAGCGGAACGTCCAGCACCCGGCCGATCCTGGCGCGCGGCCCGTTGGTCATCATCACCACCCGGTCGGCCAGCAGGATCGCCTCGTCGACGTCGTGCGTGACCATCATCGCGGTGACCTGGCTGCGCGACCAGACCTCCATCAGCACTTCCTGCAGGTCCCAGCGGGTCAGGGAGTCCAGCATGCCGAAGGGCTCGTCGAGCAGCAGCATCTTCGGGTTCAGTGCAAAGGCGCGCGCAATGCCGACCCGCTGCTTCATGCCGTTGGACAACTCCGATGCGCGCTTGTGCATCGCATTGCCCAGGCCGACGCGGCCGAGGTAATAGGCCACCGTGTTGTGGCGTTCCTCGCGCGACGCATGCGGGAACACCCGCGCCACGCCCAGCATGACGTTGTCGTAGGCGCTCAGCCATGGCACCAGGCTGGGCGCCTGGAACACCAGTCCCCGGTCCGGGCCGGCTTCGGCGACCTCGCGGCCATCGAGCACGATCACGCCTTCGCTGATGTCGGTCAGGCCTGCCATCATCGACAACACCGTCGACTTGCCGCAGCCGGAGTGGCCGATCACCGAAATGAACTCGCCCTGGCGGATCTTCAGGTCGAAACCGTCGACAACCGTCTGCGGGCCCTTGGCCGACGGGTAGATCTTCACGACTTCGGAGAATTCGACGAACCGCTCCTGGTCCAGCCGCCGGGTTGCCGGATCGCCCGGCATGGCGTCGATGCCGGCGCTGGCCGCTACCGCCTCGATCGCCTCGGCCTGGGCCGCATGGCGCATGCGCATGATGCTGGCCAGCGTCGGTGTCGGCCGGGCCGTCACCGCGCGCGGTGTGAGCACCGGCAGCGGAATCACCTGCGCGCCCTGGCCAGCGTCGCGCTGGTGGGCCATGCCCAGCAAATACTGCGTGATCTCGGCGCGCAGCGTCTGGAAGCGCTCGTCATGGTTCATCTCCCGGCGGTCGCGCGGACGGGGCATGTCGACGAGAAACGAAGGGCCGAGCCGGGCGCGCGGGCCGGTCTGCAGCGGAATGATGCGGTCGGCCATCATCAAGGCCTCGTCGACGTCGTTGGTGATCAACAGGACGGTCTTGTTTTCCTCGCTCCAGATCCGCACGATCTCGTCCTGCAGATTGGCGCGGGTCAAGGCGTCGAGTGCCGACAGCGGCTCATCCATCAGCAACACGTCCGGATTGGTCGCCAGTGCGCGTGCCACCGATACCCGCTGGCGCATGCCGCCGGAGAGTTGTGCCGGCTTCTTGTCGGCCGCGGCCGTCAGGCCGACCATGGCGATGTAGCGCGCCACCCGCTGCGCGCGTTGCGTCGCCGGCTCGGCGCCGAACACATGGTCCACCGCCAGCGCGATGTTGTCGCGCACACTGAGCCAGGGCATCAGCGAATAACTCTGGAACACGATGCCGCGGTCCGGGCCCGGCCGGCTGATCGGTTGGCCGTCCTTGAGCACCTCGCCGCTGTCCGCCTGCAGCAGACCGGCCAGCAGGCTCACCAGCGTGGTCTTGCCGCTGCCGGAGAAGCCGACGATGGCGACGAATTCACCGGGTTCGATGCGCAGGTTCAGCTGGTCCAGTACCTCGGAGCGGCTGGCGCCGCTGCCATAACTCTTGCACACGTTGCGCAACTCCAGCGCAGCGATTCCGGTGGCGGGTTGTGCGCCGCCATCCAGGGGCGTGAGCACGGCAAGCGGCGGCGCCGGGTCCGGCTGGACGACGGGGGACTTGAGGGCGAGATTCATGGCGCGGGCTCCGGCTTTACTTGTGTTCGACGATGTTCTGCAGCAACTGCATCAGGCGGTCGAGGGCGAAACCGATCAGGCCGATCGTGAACACCGCGACCATGATGCGGCTCAGCGAATCCGAGCTGCCGTTCTGGAACTCGTCCCAGACGAACTTGCCCAGGCCCGGGTTCTGCGCCAGCATCTCCGCCGCGATCAGCACCATCCAGCCCACACCCAGCGACAGGCGCATGCCAGTGAAGATGAAGGGCAGGGCGGACGGCAGGATGATCTTGCGCACCCGGGTCGACAAGGGCAGTTGCAGCACCCGGCCGACGTTGACCAGGTCCTTGTCGACCGAGGTCACGCCGACCGCGGTGTTGATCAGCGTCGTCCACAGCGAGCACAGCGTGACCGTGATCGCCGATATCAGGAACGACTTCTGGAACATCGGCGTGCCGCTGGTGACGTACAGCGCGCTGACGATCAGCGTCACGATGGGCAGCCAGGCCAGCGGCGAGACCGGCCGGAAGATCTGCACGATCGGGTTGATCGCAGCCTGCACGATCTTCGACGAGCCGGCCAGGATGCCCAGCGGTACCGCCAGGACGGTGGCCAGCAGGAAGCCGGTGAACACCGTGACCAG
>JBFJZP010000444.1:0-3389 GCA_041622095.1 Burkholderiaceae bacterium
CGCCGCGCGGATCCATCACCGCCTTGGATCGGTAGGCTGCGCTCTTGTACCAGACCGGCGGCAGGCCGAGCACCGGCCAGGGGTAGCAGCTGCACAAGGTGCAGACCACCATGTTGTGCAGCTCGGGCGTGTTCGCCACCGCCACCATGTGCTCACCCTGGCGTCCGCCGAAGCCCATCGAGGCGATCGCCGCGGTGGCGTCGCTCAGCAGCCACCGCCGGAACGCGTCGTCTACCCAGGCGCGCGCGACGACGGCGGCGCCATTGTGTGGGCCGATCCGGGTTTCGTAGGTTTCGATGATCCGGTCCAGCGCCGCCGGTTCAACCAGTCCCTTGCGTGTGAGCAGGGTTTCGAGTGCCCGCACCCGCAGGTCCATTTCGTCCAGATGCGAGTGTTCGTGCGTGTGATCGTCGGACTGGGTCATGACGGGAATTTCCTGGGAATGTGCAGGGAACCGCTCCAACAACCCCTGGCCCAATAGCCTTGAGGGGGCCGCTTACAATGCCGGGTTGTCTGCCGGTGGACTGTCCGCCGGCAGCGCAGAATCATCAACTGTCTGTTCTGGAGACGCCTGTGTTTATTTCTTCCGCAATTGCCCAAACCGCTCCCGCCGCTGCAGCCGGCGGCGACATGCAGTCTTCGCTGATGAGCATGTTGCCACTCGTGCTGATGTTCGTGGTGCTTTATTTTGTCATGATTCGTCCCCAGATGAAGAAGCAGAAAGAGCACCGCGCGATGGTCGAGGCCCTGGCCAAAGGTGATGAAGTCGTGACCTCCGGTGGCGTGCTCGGCAAGGTTTCCAAGCTCGGTGACAGCTACCTGGGCGTGGAGATATCGAATGGTGTCGAGGTGCAGATCCAGCGCGGCGCAGTGATCCAGGTGCTTCCCAAGGGCACCATCAAGTAATTCCCGCCGCCTTTGCCGGCAGTGATCACGCGGCCTCGATGCCGCGGGAAGTGAGAACATGAACCGATACCCGGTCTGGAAATACGTGATCATCGTGATCGCGATGCTGGTGGGGCTTTTCTACACCCTGCCGAACTTCTTTGGCGAGGCGCCGGCGGTGCAGGTGTCGTCCGGCAAGGCCACCGTCAAGGTGGACACCGGAACCCAGCGACGGGTCGAGGACGCGCTCAAGGCGGCCGGCATTGCGCCTGCCGGCATACTGTTCGACGGCAATTCGATCAAGGTCCGGCTCGACACGGGTGACGAACAGCTCAAGGCCAAGGACGCGATCCAGAAGGCCTTGATTCCCGACCCCACCGACCCGCCGTATGTGGTCGCACTGAACCTGTTGTCGCGTACGCCGGCCTGGTTGTCGGCGGTCGGCGCGGCGCCGATGTACCTGGGGCTGGACCTGCGCGGTGGCGTGCACTTCATGCTGCAGGTCGACATGCAGGCAGCCCTGACACGCAAGGTCGAGTCGCTGTCGGGCGACCTGCGTACCGCATTGCGCGAGAAGAACGTGCGCCATTCCGGCATCAGCCGCAACAACCAGGCGATCGAGGTGCAGCTGCGCGACGCGCAGACCCTGGCCGCGGCCAAGGCCATCATCGCCGACCAGTTCGTCGAGCTGGAGACCACCGAGGCGGCGCAGGCCGGCGGCGAGTTCACCCTGACCGCGCGGATCAAGGAGGCGGCGGCCCGCACGATCCAGGAGCAGGCACTCAAGCAGAACATGGTCACGCTGCACAACCGGATCAACGAGCTCGGCGTGGCCGAGCCGGTGATCCAGCAGCAGGGGCTGGACCGCATCGTCGTGCAATTGCCGGGTGTCCAGGACACCGCCAAGGCCAAGGACATCCTGGGTCGTACCGCGACGCTGGAAGTGCGCCTGGTCGACGAAAGCACCGAAGGCCGTGCCGCCGAGTCCGGCACCGGGCCGGTTCCGTTCGGCTCGGAGCGTTTCCTCGAGCGCAATAGCCAGCCGGTGATCGTCAAGAAACAGGTCATCCTGACCGGCGAGAACCTGACCGATGCGCAGCCGGGTTTCGACAGCCAGACGCAGGAGGCCGCGGTGCACCTGTCGCTCGATGCCAAGGGCTCGCGGATCTTCCGCGACGTCACGCGCGAGAATGTCGGCAAGCGCATGGCCATCCTGCTGTTCGAGAAGGGCAAGGGCGAGGTGGTTACCGCGCCGGTGATCCGCGCCGAAATCGGTGGCGGCAGGGTGCAGATCTCCGGTCGCATGACCACCACCGAGGCGCAGGACACCGCGCTGCTGCTGCGCGCCGGCTCGCTGGCCGCACCGATGGAAATCATCGAGGAGCGCACCATCGGCCCGAGCCTGGGTGCGGAAAACATCGCCAAGGGCTTCGACAGCGTGACCTGGGGCTTCCTGGTCATCGTCGCCTTCATGTGTGTCTACTACATGATGTTCGGCGTGTTCTCCAGCATCGCGCTGGGGGTCAACCTGCTGCTACTGGTGGCGGTGTTGTCGATGCTGCAGGCGACGCTCACCTTGCCCGGCATGGCGGCGATGGCGCTGGCGCTGGGCATGGCGATCGACTCCAACGTGCTGATCAACGAACGCGTGCGTGAGGAACTGCGCAATGGCGCCTCGCCGCAGGCGGCGATCAATGCCGGTTACGAACGTGCCTGGGGCACCATCTTCGACTCCAACGTGACCACGCTGATTGCCGGTGTCGCCTTGCTGATCTTCGGCTCCGGCCCGGTGCGCGGGTTTGCGGTGGTGCACTGCATCGGTATCCTGACCAGCATGTTCTCCGCAGTGTTCTTCTCGCGCGGACTGGTCAACTTCTGGTACGGACGGGTCAAGAAACTCAAGACCGTGTCGATCGGCACCGTATGGCGTGCCGATGTCGATCCCGGCACCGCGGTCGCACCTTCTGGAAGGCGGAGTTAAGCCATGGAATTTTTCAAGTTTCGCAAGGACATTCCGTTCATGCGCCACGCGCTGGCGCTCAACGTGGTCTCGACCGTGACCTTTTTGCTGGCGGTGTTCTTCCTGTTCAGCAAGGGCTTGCACCTGTCGGTCGAGTTCACCGGCGGCACGGTCATGGAGGTCGGTTACTCGCAGGCGGCGGATGTGCCGAAAGTACGCTCGGTCATTTCCGGGCTGGGTTATACCGACGTGCAGGTGCAGAATTTCGGCACCGCGCAGGACGTGATCATCCGCCTGCCGGCCCAGAAGGGCGTCAGTTCCGCGCAACAGAGCGAAGTCGCATTTGCGGCGCTCAAGGCGGCCGATGCCGGTGCCACCTTGCGGCGCCAGGAGTTCGTCGGGCCGCAGGTCGGCGAGGAACTGGTCACCGACGGCCTCAAGGCCCTGGCCATGGTGGTGGTCGGCATCATGATCTACCTGGCGGTGCGTTTCGAGTGGAAGTTCGCGGTGGCGGCGATCGTCGCCAACCTGCATGACGTGATCA
>JBFJZP010000445.1:0-3381 GCA_041622095.1 Burkholderiaceae bacterium
CCCGGGATGGCCGCGATGCGGCCCATCCAGGCCTGTACCGCGGGCGTTGCATCGAGCAATCCGCCCATGGCCGGCGTCTGCACCCGGATGAACCACAGTGGATGGAATGCGGCGAAATCGGCGACACAAGGCGTGTCGCCGAGCAGGAACGGATGTTCGTCCAGCATGTTCGCCAGCCGCCGCAGATACGACTGGCAGGCGCCGGCCGCATCACCGGGCCCGACGCGCGGCACCGCCACCCGCATGCTGGCGCGGTCCTGGGCGAAGGCCTTGGCAACATCCGGTGTTTGCCGCCCGAGCAATTGCGCCGCGCCCTCCGGCCGCAGGCTGTGCGCCATGGCGGCCCAGAACAGGCTGGTATCGGCCCATTGCGCGACGATGCGGGCCAGGCCCTTGTGGTGGGCCGGGTACAGCGTCGGATCCGGCTGCCGGTGCTCGAGCACATCGCAGATCAAGGCGGTGTCGCAGTAGATGTCGGCGCCGATCTGCAGCATCGGGGTCTTGCGGTTGCCGCCGGTCAAGGCGACCAGGTCCGGCTTGGGCATGACCGGCGGAATCAGCACCGAACGCCAGTCGAGTTGCTTGTACGCCAGCACGCGCCGGATCTTCTCGGCAAACGGCGACATCGGATAGTGGTGAAGAATCAGTTCAGACATGGGGATTGCGTCGGTGGTGTGGCAAGACGGTGGACAACTGTGGTCAGAAAGGCCGGGCGCGGGCCAGGATGGCATCGAGATCGGCGCCGGCGCCCAGCGTACCGTAGACCTGGCCCCAGTCACCGGCCACGCGCGACGCGCAGAACGCATCGAATACGAAGTCGGGTGCACACTGGCGCAGCAAACAGGCCTGCAAAGCCAGTGCCAGATCCTGCGCCAGGCGCCGGGCCTGGGCCTCGTCGACCAGGTCGTCGATCCGCGCCAGCACCCGGTCGCACAAGGCATCGAGCGCGGCGTCGGCGCCGCCGGCGGCAGCGAATTCGGCCGTCAGCGCATCCGCTGCTTCGGACTTGCGCAGCGCCCGCAAAAGGTCGAGCGCCATGATGTTGCCGGCACCTTCCCAGATCGAATTGAGCGGCATCTCGCGGTAGATGCGCGCCATCACGCCCTGGCCACCCTCCTCCACATAACCGTTGCCGCCCAGGCATTCCATCGCCTCCTGCGCAAAATGGCTGCCACGTTTGCAGATCCAGAACTTGGCCACCGGCGTCAACAGACGCGCGAGCGCCTTTTCATGTGGGTGTTGCGGCTGGTCGAACGTACGGGCCAGGCGCAATGCCAGCACAGCGGCGGCTTCGCTTTCCAGTGCCAGGTCGGCCAGCACGTTGCGCATCAAGTCCTGCTCGATCAGCGGCTTGCCGAATGCCTGGCGCTGGCGGGTATGGTCCAGCGCCAGGCTCAGCGCATGGCGCATCAGGCCACTGGTGCCCAAGGCGCAATCGAGCCGGGTCATCGAACCCATCTCCAGGATCTGGGCCACGCCACGGCCGGATTCGCCGACCAGCCAGGCACTGGCATCGTGGAATTCGACCTCGGAGCTGGCATTGGCCTTGTTGCCCAGCTTGTCCTTCAGCCGCATGATCTGCAGGCCATTGCTGCTGCCATCGGGCAATATCCGGGGCAGGAACAGGCAGGACAGGCCGGCCGGAGTCTGGGCCAGGATCAGGAAGGCGTCACACATCGGCGCCGACATGAACCACTTGTGGCCGGTGACCCGGAACCGTTCGCCCCAGCCATCATGGCCGTCCGGAACCGCCTGGCTGGTGTTCGCGCGTACATCCGATCCGCCCTGCTTCTCGGTCATGCCCATGCCCATGGTCAGGCCGGCCTTTTCGCGCCACAGCCGGGCACGCGGATCGTAGTGCCGATTGACCAGTCCGGGCGCCCAGTCGGCAAACAGCGGTGCATTGGCGCGCAAGGCCGGCGTCACCGCGTAGGTCATCGAGATCGGGCACAACACCGAAGGCTCGAGTTCGGTGAACAACATGAATCCGGCGGCGCGTTGCACATGGGCATGCGCGCCGGCATCGGCGGCCCAGGGCGCGCCGTGCAGGCCTGCGCCGACCGCCGCCGCCATCAGATGGTGGTAGGCCGGATGGAACTCGACCGCATCGATGCGCCGGCCGAAGCGGTCATGGGTATGCAGTTGCGGCGCCGAAACATTTGCCAGCCGGGCATGGGCCTGCATCTCGGAGCGGCCACACAAGGCCCCGAGGCTGCTCAAGGCGCCGGTATCGAAACCGGGCGCATGCACCGCCAGTGCGTCACGCAGCCCCTGGTTGCCGTCGAACAGGTTGTAGTCGGCCAGTGCGGCCGGCTGGTTGAAAACCTCGTGTGTCGCCATGATCAAGCCTCCGATCGTGCCGGCCACTTAAGCCAGGTCCGGATCGCACGCATCTGCATCGCGTGCGGCCCGCCCTAGACCAGCTTGACCAGCTGTTTGCCGAAGTTGCGTCCCTTGAGCAGACCCAGGAACGCGCCCGGTGCCGCGGCAAGGCCTTGCGCAATCGACTCGCGCGGACGCAACTTGCCGCTGCCCACCAGCTCGGCCAGTTCCTGCAGCGCCTGCGGCCAGACATCCATATGCTCGCCGACGATGAATCCCTGCACCGTCAGGCGGCTGACCAGGATCAACTGCGGGTAGGCCAACGGCACCGGCGCGCCGTCATAACCGGCGATCATGCCGCAGACTGCAACGCGGCCGAAGGTGTTCATGTTGGGCAGCACCGCATTGAGCACCATGCCGCCGACATTCTCGAAATAACCGTCGATGCCGTTCGGGCAGGCCGCACGGATCGCCTGGGACAGGGAGGCCGCATCGGCATGTTGCTTGTAGTCGACGCAGGCGTCGTATCCGAGATTCTCGGTTGCGTAACGGCACTTCTCCGGGCCGCCGGCAATACCGACGACATGGCAGCCCCGCGCCTTGGCCAGTGCAGCGAACGCGCTGCCGACTGCGCCGGTGGCAGCACTGCACACGACGGTCTCGCCCTGCTTCGGCGCGCAGATGCGCACCAGTCCATACCAGGCGGTGACGCCCGGCATGCCGACCGCACCCAGGTAATGGCTCAGCGGCACATGGGTGGTGTCGACCTTGCGCAGCTGGCCCGGCTTGCCGGCGTCGAACACCGTGTATTCCTGCCATCCGCCCATGCCGGCCACCTTGTCGCCGACCGCGTATTTCTCCGAGCGCGAGGCGATCACTTCACCGACCGTGCCGCCACCCATGACCTCACCCAATGGCTGCGGCTGCGCGTAGCTCTTGCCCTCGTTCATGCGCCCGCGCATGTACGGATCCAGGCTCAGGAAATGGTTGCGCACCAGCACCTGGCCGTCTTGCAGTTCCGGCGTCTCGCTGCTGATCAGCTTGAAATTGCTCTCCGAC
>JBFJZP010000446.1:0-3371 GCA_041622095.1 Burkholderiaceae bacterium
GACCAGCTTCTTGGGCACGATGAACAGCGAGATGCCGCGGGTGCCGGGAATCAGCCGTCCGTCCGGGCCCGGGATCTTGGCCAGCACCAGATGCACGATGTTCTCGGTCAACTCATGGTCACCCGAGGAGATCCACATCTTGTTGCCACTCAGGCGGTAACGGGGCCCCAGCGGATCATCCTGCGCGCCCTCGCCGTCCGGCACCGCCCGGGTCGTGATGTCCGACAGGCTGGAGCCGGCCTGGGGCTCGCTCAGGCACATGGTGCCGGCCCAGCGGCCGGAGAATTCGTTGGCAGCGAACACCTGCCGCTGCATGGCAGTGCCGTGCACCCGCAGCAAATTGGCATTACCCACCGTCAGCAACTGGCTGCCGATGCTGACCGAGGCCAGCGCGAAAAAGCCATTCGCGCTGGCATTGACGGTATACGGCAGCTGCATGCCGCCAAACGCATGGTCCTGCGCCGCACCCAGCATGCCGGAGGCCACATAGGCGTCATGTGCGTCCTGCGTTGCCTGCGGCAACACCACCTTGTCACCCTCGATGCGGGGCTCCTGCGTGTCGACCAGCCGATTGAACGGCGCATATTTCTCCCGCGCGATCCGCTCGCAGGTGTCGAGCACCGCATCGAAGGTCTCGCGCGAATGCTCCGCAAAACGATCCCGCTGGCACAGGTCTTCGGTGTCCAGCCATTGGTACAGCAGGAAATCGAGCGTGGGACGCAATGCCATGGCGTGAGCGGACCGGCTGGGGGGCGCGGTTTACAAGACCTCGAACACGCCGGCCGCACCCATGCCGCCGCCAATACACATGGTGACCACAACCCGCTTGGCGCCGCGCCGCTTGCCTTCGATCAGCGCATGGCCGGTCAGGCGCTGGCCGCTGACACCATACGGATGGCCGACCGCAATCGCGCCACCGTTGACGTTGAGCCGGTCGGCCGGAATACCGAGCTTGTCGCGGCAATAAAGCACCTGCACCGCAAACGCCTCGTTGAGTTCCCACAGGTCGATGTCGGACACCGACAGCCCCAGGCGCGCAAGCACCTTGGGTACCGCGAACACCGGACCGATACCCATCTCGTCGGGTTCGCAACCCGCGACCGCAAACCCGAGGAAACGCCCCAGCGGCTGCAGACCCTTCTTCTGGGCCAGCGTCTCGTCCATGACCACCACCGCGCCGGCACCGTCGGAGAACTGGCTGGCATTGCCGGCGCTGATCACACCGCCGGGAATCGCCGGCTTGATGCCGCTGATGCCCTCCTTCGTCGTGCCTTCGCGAATGCCTTCGTCCTGGCTCAGCGTGACTTCCTTCGTCGTCAGGCCCATCACCTTGTCGGCCACGCCGGCGGTCACGGTGATCGGCGCGATCTCGGCATCGAACAGGCCGGCTGCCCGCGCCGCCGCGGCCTTTTGCTGGCTGGCCGCGCCAAATTCGTCCATCGCGTCGCGGCCGATGCCGTAACGCTTGGCCACCTGCTCCGCGGTCTGCAACATGTTCCAGTAGATCTCGGGCTTGTTCCTGGCGAGCCAGGGATCGGCCAGCATGTGCTTGTTCATTTCCTGCTGCACGCAGGAGATGCTCTCCACGCCGCCGGCCACGTACACGTCGCCCTCGCCGGCAATCACGCGCTGCGCCGCCAGTGCAATCGTCTGCAGGCCGGACGAACAGAAGCGGTTCACCGTCATGCCCGACACGGTGATCGGGCAGCCGGCACGCAATGCGATCTGGCGCGCGATGTTGGCGCCGGTCGCGCCTTCCGGATTGGCGCAGCCCATGATCACGTCCTCGACCTCGGCCGCATCGATGCCGGCGCGCTCGATCGCATGCGCGACCGCATGGCCGCCGAGCGTGGCGCCGTGTGTCATGTTGAACGACCCCTTCCAGCTCTTGGCCAATGGGGTACGGGCGGTGGAAACAATGACAGCGTTGCTCATGTGGGACTCCTAGTTCGAAGGGGTTCGGGATGCCTGGGCACCCATGGACAGAAGACGGTGATAGAAACGGATCAACTCGGCCAGGTTGTCGAGCGAGATACGCTCGTTGGTGCCGTGAAAACGCGCCAGGTCCTCGGATCGGGCACGGACCGGCGAGAACTTGAAGATCTGGTCGCTGATGCTGGCGAAGTGGCGCGAATCGGTGCCGCCGAGCATCAATCCCGGCGCCACCAGCGTGCCGGGAAACACCTCGCGTACCGTTCGGTTGATCAGCAGATACTGCTCGGACTGGCTGGACGCCACCGGCGAGGCTTCCGAAGCGCCGGGCAAGGCCTGCAGCGAAAAACGATCATGCCCCAGGCTCTTCGCGACCTGGGCTTGCAGGCGCGCCATCACCGCCTTGGAGTCGTCACCCGGCAACATCCGGTAATTCACGATCGCCTGGGCCTGGCCGGGCAACACATTGTCGGCGTCGCCGGCACGCGCCACCGTCAGCGCGGTGGTGGTGCGCAGCATCGCATTGGTGCTGGCGCCGGCTTCGAGTTGCTTTCGCACGACCGGCCCGAACAGCCACAGGTTGGACAAGGCCACGCGGGAGAACCCGCCCATCTCCGGCGCAATCGTCGCGAACATGTCCTGCGCCACACCGCTGATGCTGGCCGGCATCGGCTCGCCATCGATCTGGCGCAGCGCGGTGGCCATCATCGCGATCGCGCTGCTGCCCTGCGGCGGCGGCATCGACGAATGGCCGGGCGTGGCATCGAAACTCACCCGCACCGACAGATAACCCTTTTCCGCAACGCCAATGATGGCGGTGGGCTTGGACAGGCCGGGCATGATGCCTTCGGTGATCAGCAAACCCTCGTCGATGACGAAGTCCAGGCGCACGCCGCGCTGCTTGAGCAAGGCGGCGATCTGCGCTGCGCCGCGCTCACCGGCGACCTCCTCGTCCGCGCCGAACACCAGGTAGACGGTGCGCTGCGGCTGGTAACCGCTGGCCACCAGCATCTCGACCGCCTCCATCTGCGCAATCAGATTGCCCTTGTCGTCCCAGGCGCCACGGCCCCAGACGAAACCGTCGCGGATCGTGCCGGCAAAAGGTTCGGCCAGCCATTTGTCCTCGGTGCCCGGCGACACCGGCACCACATCCTGGTGCGCCATCAACATGATCGGCTTGGCCTGCGGGTCGCTGCCCTGCCATGTGTAGAGCAGGCTCAAGTCGCCGACGAGTTCGCGCTTGAGCACCGCATGGGCCTTGGGGTAGCGCGCCTGCAGCATCGCCTGCAGGCGGGCGAACTGGTCCGCGTTCAGCGCCGGGTCGGTGCGCGAGGAGATCGTGCGCGCCTGCACCGCCTCGGCCAGCCGCTCGGCCGCCGCCTGCTTGTCGACCGCCAGTTCGGCGATCGGCGCGACCTCGAGCTGGCGCGAACCCTTGC
>JBFJZP010000447.1:0-3364 GCA_041622095.1 Burkholderiaceae bacterium
CCGGCCGTCGATGCCGATCTCGCCCTGGAACGCCAGCTGCGGATGGCTGTAGTAGTAACTGGCCTGTTCCGGTTGCGGGCCCTTGCGCGACCAGCCCTGGTCGCCTTGCAGCAGCACCGGCCCGGTGGCGCTGAAGTCCAGCGCCAGCGCAAACGCCTCGGCCTGGATCCGGGCCTGGTAGACATCGCCACGGCGCACCAGGGTCCAGTCGCGCAGCCGCACGTCCAGATCCTGTTCGGCAGCTTCGGCGATGCCGAAGCCCTGGCGTGCGATACGCTGGTCGTGGCGAAAGCGGCGCCCCGATACATCGCTCAGCGCCGCATGGGCGAACAGCAACTGGCGCGCGGCGAATCGCGACGCCATCTGCTGCGTGGCGGCGACCCGGGCCCGGAAAAACGTCAGCTGGAAACCATAGGTCCTGGCGTCCGCGCCGGCGCCGACCCGGGTGTGGCCGGTGATGTACCACCACTCGATGCGGCTTTGCGGATGACTGCCATGGTCGCGCGGAAATACCGGCGCCTGGCGCCCTGCCGGGCTTGGCTGGCTGCCCGCCCCGCCGGTTGCGGGCGCCAGGCCGAGTGCCAGGGCGGCCTGCAGCAGGCGCCTGCGTGGCGTTGGAAAGATGCCGGTCGGCAGGTGTGGCATCAGCTGCGGCCCTCCTGCAGGTGCGCCAGCGCGCGCGCCGATGTCGCGGCGTGTGCCAGGCTGGGGAGAAGAGGGGCCGGGGCCATGGGCTTATTGTGGCCCGGTTCGCATCGGTGCGCAGTGACGGGGCCCGCATGCTCTGCCCGGCGCCAAGGCGCTGGGCAAACAGGTGGATTGGTGCCGGTCTGCCCCAGGATCAGGCCTGCTGGCTTGTCTGGCACGCGATGGCCGAGGCCGGGTTGTCGCCGCGCGGGCGGGATCAGACCGCGACGGTGTAGTTCAGCGTCATGCGCCCGCCGTCGACGACGACGATCTCGCCGGTCACATAACTGGCGGCATCGCTGGCCAGCCATGCCACGACATCGGCGACCTCGGACGGTTCGCCCAGGCGTTTCATCGGTGTGCGGCTCATGACCTTCACCCGGGCCTCCTCGGTGGCCAGCACCGCCTTGGCCGCCAACTCGGTGGCGATGGTGCCCGGCGCCACCGCATTGACCCGTATGCCCTTGTCGACCAGGGCCAGCGACATGACGCGGGTCAGCTGGTTGATGCCGCCCTTGCTGATGTTGTAGCTGGCGATCGTCGGAATCGTCACCGTGCCGTTGACCGAACTCATGTTGACGATGCTGCCGCCGCCTTGCGCCGCCATCACCCGGGCCACTGCCTGCCCGACCAGGAAGGCGCCCTTGATGTTGACGCGCAGTACCGCATCGAAATCGGCTTCGCTGATGTCCAGGAAGTCGGCTGCCCGCAGGATGCCGGCATTGTTGACCAGCACGTCGATGCGCTGGTGCCGCTGCACGGTCTGCGCCACCAGCGCGTCGACCTGGGCCTTGTCGCCGACGTCGCAGGCGATGAAATCCGCCGCCAGTTCCTTGGCGAGGGCCTGGCCACGCTGGGCGTCCAGGTCGGCAATGACGACCTTGGCGCCTTCGCCGGCAAACCGGCGCGCACAGGCTTCGCCGATGCCTTGTGCTGCACCGGTGACGATGACCACGCGTCCTGCATGGCCGAAGGAGATGGTGCTGGGTGATTTGGACATGGTGTGGCTCCCGGTTGGTGCGCGTACGCTAAGCTCGGTGCCTTGATTATCCGGTGCCCTCGGGCACCCAGTCGCCAAGGTACTGCCAGCATGGACACTTCCGCTATGGACATTCCCTCGATCGCCGCAATCCGTGCCAACCGCGCACGGCTCGGCGAACGCATCCTCACGACACCGATCCGGCAACTGCACGACCCGGCCCTGCACCGGGCGGTCGGCGCGCAGACCCGTGTCTGGCTCAAGGAGGAACTGTTCCAGCATACCGGCAGCTTCAAGCCGCGCGGCGCCTTGTCGGTGATGCTCGACCTCGACGCTGCGGCCCTGGCGCGTGGCGTGACCGGCGTGTCGGCCGGCAACCACGCGATCTCGCTGGCGTATTGCGCACAGGTGCTCGGCACCAGCGCCAAGGTGGTGATGCCGAAGAACGCCAATCCATTCCGAATCCAGGTTTGCCGCGAACTCGGCGCGACGATCGAACTGGTCGACAACGTGCACCAGGCCTTTGCCCGCGTGCGCGAGATCGAGGCCGAAGAGGGCCGGGTGTTCGTGCATCCGTACGAAGGGCCCAAGACCGCGCTGGGGACCGCCAGCGTCGGCCTGGAGTTCATGGACCAGTTGGCGGCACTCGGCCAGAGCGCCGATGCGATCATCGTCGCGGTCGGCGGTGGCGGGCTCAGTGCCGGCGTGGCCTGCGCGGTCAAGCAGATGCGGCCGCAGACCGCGGTGATCGCGGTCGAGCCCGAGGGCGCCGACAGCCTGACGCGCAGTTTTGCCGCAGGTTCGCCACAGGCGATCGACGCGGTGCGCACGATTGCCGACTCGCTCGGTGCACCGCGCTGTGAGCCTTATTCGTTCGCGTTGAACCAGCGTTTCGTCGACGAGGTGGTACTGGTCGACGACGCGCAGATGCGCGAGGCGATGCGCCTGACGTTCCGGGTGGCCAAGCTGGTGGTCGAGCCGGCCGGCGCCGCCGCGCTGGCCGCCTTGATGTTCCCGCTGCGCCAACGACTCGACGGGCTGACCGTGGGCTTGATCGTCTGTGGCGCCAACACCGATCCGCAGACTTATTGCGCGCAGCTCAGCGCGTGAGCACCAACCAGGAATTGCGATGAGCATCAGCCAGACGAATTTTCACGGCATGCCGGCATGGACCGTGACCGCGCCCGACGGCGCACGGGCGGTGGTCACCCGACACGGCGGACATGTGGTGTCCTGGCGTGTCGCCGGCTCGGAGCAGGAGCAGCTGTATCTGTCGCCGGCATCGCAGTTCGCCGCCGGCAAGCCGATCCGCGGCGGTGTTCCGGTGGTCTTCCCGCAGTTCTCGGACCGTGGCACGGGTATGCGCCATGGCTTCGCCCGTACGCTGGACTGGCAGCCGGTTCCCGACGAGGCCCTTGCCGACGAGGACATCAGCGCCCGCTTGTTGCTGCGCCTGGTCGACGACGACGCGACCCGTGCGATGTGGCCCCATGCATTCCGGCTGGAGCTGTCGGTGCGGGTGCAGGGCAACACGCTGGCGATGCATCTGTCCTGCATGAACACCGGGTCTGCGCCGTGGGATTTCGGCGCCGCCTTGCACACCTATCTGGCGGTGCAGGATGTGGCACTGGCGCGTTTGCATGGCCTGGCCGGTGCGGATTGCGAGGACTGCGTGGCCGGCGAGCGGCGCCAGCAGGA
>JBFJZP010000448.1:0-3363 GCA_041622095.1 Burkholderiaceae bacterium
ACATGCGCGAAGTGTTTGCCGAACCGCAGGTGCAGCATCTGGGCATGGTCAAGGAGGTCATGTCCAGCCGCCTGGGCAAACAGCAGCTGGTCGGCCAGCCGATCCAGCTCGAACGCACACCGAGCACGATTGCCCGCGCGGCGCCGCGCCGCGGCGAACACACCGAGGAGGTGCTGCGCGAACTCGGGCTGGGCAGCGACGATCTTGTCCGCATGAAATCCGCCGGAGTCTATTGATGAGCGAACCCGCATACCAAACCGCAACCGAACGCGTGAAGACCTGGCTCGACGGCCGCACGCTGCATGTGCGTTTCAACAACCCGGAAAAACACAACGCCTTGTCGGTCGACATGTGGGAGGCGGTTCCGCCGCTGCTCGAGATCGCCCGCACCGACGACCGGGTGCACCTGGTGGTGTTCTCCGGCGCGGGCCAGAAGGCCTTCGTGTCCGGCGCCGACATCTCGCAGTTCGAGGACATGCGTGCCGCCAAGGAGGCGGTGGCGCGGTACGAGTCCATGGCCGAGCAGGCGTTGATGGGTATCCACGATTTTGCAAAACCGACATTGGCCTGTATCCGCGGTTATTGCATCGGTGGTGGTGTGAACGTGGCGATCAGCTGCGACATCCGCATCGCCTCCGACGACGCCAGCTTCGGCATACCGGCGGCCCGGCTGGGACTGGGTTACCGCTATTCGGCGATGAAGAACCTGGTCGACCTGATCGGGCCCGGCGCGGCCAAGGATCTTTTCTTCACCGCACGCCGGATCAAGGCGGCGGAGGCGCAAAGCCTGGGCCTGGTGTCGCGCGTCTGCGCGCCGGATGCGCTCGATGCGCTGCTGGCTGAATACACCACGGCGCTGGCCGAGAACGCGCCGCTGACGGTGATGGCGGGCAAGGCCATCACCCGCGAGATCCTGAAGCCGTCGCCGGAGCTCGACGACGCGCTGTGCGGGTCGCTGATCCGTGGCTGCTTCGAGAGCGCCGACTACACCGAAGGCCGCACCGCCTTCATGCAAAAGCGCAAGCCGGTATTCACCGGCCATTGAGGGGGAGACGCGATGCAGTCCTACTGGATGCAGATGAGCGACACCGATACGCAGCTCGAGTTGCGTGAGGTCGCGGTGCCGGAGCCGGGCCCCGGGCAATTACTGGTGCAGATGCGCGCGGCCGCGCTGAACCGCGGCGAATTCGTCATCGGCCATGGCCTGCATGGCAAGGCCGGAAGCTGGAAGGCGATTGGCGGCGAGGGCGCCGGCGAAGTGCTGGCGGTTGGCGCCGGCGTGAGCGGATACCGCAAGGGTGATCGCGTCATGGGACGCTGCGGGGGTGCGTTCGCGCAGTTCGCGTTGATGGAGGCGGCCGAAGCCATGGCCATGCCGGCCGAACTGTCCTGGGACGAGGCCGCATCGGTCCCGCTGACCTTTCTGGTCGCATACGACATGCTGGTCCTGCAGGGCCGGTTGCAGCCCGACGAGTGGCTGCTGATCAATGGCGTGTCTTCCGGCGTGGGGGTGGCCAGCCTGCAGATCGCCAAGGTGTTGGGCGCCCGGGTCATCGGTACCTCCGGCTCGGCAGACAAACTTGCCCGGCTCCAGGCCCTGGGGCTGGATGTGGCCTTGTGCACCCGCAGCGCCGATTTTGCGGCGGCGGTGATGGCGGCGACCGATCGGCATGGCGCCGATCTGGTGGTCAATGCGGTTGGCGGGTCGGTGTTTGCCGAGAATATCCGGGCCATGGCCTTCGAAGGCCGGCTGGCGACCGTGGGTTATGTCGATGGCGTGCTCGAAGCCGGGCTGGACCTGGGTGCCTTGCATGCCAAGCGGCTGACCCTGTTCGGTGTCTCCAACAAGCTTCGCAGCAAGGCGCAGCGGGCCGCGGCGGTGCCGCGTTTTGCGGCCGAAATCCTGCCGCATCTGGCGGCCGGCCGCATCCGGCCGCAGATCGACCGGGTGTTTGCGTTCGCGCAACTGCCGCAGGCCAAGGCCGCCATGGAAGCCGGCAGCCATGTCGGAAAACTCATCTTGCAGATGCCGTCCGCCGATTGAATCCGATCACGAAAAACCCCCAAAGGAGACACACCATGATGAAGAAGTTGCCCTTGATGCTGGCGTTCGCGCTGGGCGTATCGATCTGCAGCGCCCAGGCGCAAAGCACCTATCCGGCCAAGCCGATCCGGCTGGTGATCGGCTTTGCCCCGGGCGGCGCTGCCGACTATGTGGCGCGCGCGATGAGCGAAGCGTTCGGCAAGGCGCTGGGCCAGTCGGTGGTCGTCGAGAACAAGCCGGGCAATGGCTCGAGCATCGCAGCCGACCTGGTGGCCAAGGCGCCGGCGGATGGCTACACCATCCTGATCGCCAGCCCGAGCAGCATCTCGGTGAATCCGGCGCTCAATGCCAAGCTGACCTACAAACCGTCGGACCTGCTGCCGGTGACCAAGATCACGACCTCGCCACTGGTGCTGGCCGTCAACGCCGATACCAGCATCCGCACGGTGCAGGACCTGGTGGCCACCGCCAAGAAGGATCCTGGCAAGCTGAATTACTCCAGTTCGGGCAATGGTTCGGCCCCGCATCTGGGCGCTGCGCTGTTCTCGATGCAGACCGGCACACAGATGACGCATGTGCCATACCGGGGTGGCGCGCTGGCGGTGCAGTCGGTGATGGCCGGCGACACCCAACTCACCTTCGGCACCTCGCCCTCGGTGTTGCCGCAGACCAAGAGCGGGCGCTTGCGCGCGCTGGCGGTCAGCACCCGAGAGCGTTCGCCGCTGGTGCCGGAGCTCCCCGGCATGAAGGAGGCCGGCCTGCCGGACTACAACCTCGAATTCTGGTACGGTGTCTTCGTGCCGGTCGGAACGCCGGCGGCTGTCGTCACGAAGATTCATGACGCGGTCAGCGCCGCGATGCAGCAGTCCAGTGTCAAGGCGGCGCTGGCGCGTGAAGGCACCGAGGTGGCCTTGTCCGGCTCGCCGGAAGCATTCGGCAAGTTCCTGGTGGAGGACGGCAAGTTCTGGGTCAACCTGGTCAAGGGCGCGAACGTCTCGGTGGATTGAGCTACCCGGCGAGCCGCCGACCCGACCCACATCCCGACGGGCGAACGGGCAGGCCGACGCGGCACATGACCGTGGGCCGGACTGTGCCGGTCAAGCCGCCGTTTTCTACCGGGTCGACTACCGGCAACCGGAAAGCCGGCGAGTAGCCGCGCTGCGTCCGCTTCAACCCTGATTCCACTGACTTGCCTTTTCTTCAAACAAAAGGTGTCAACCCACTTCAGGACGGGTCAGGCAGGCAAGAAAAAGCCGCCCGAAGGCGGCTTGTAGCGATTCCAGTGCGGTTCGCTTATTTCGCGTAATCCACGACCACCT
>JBFJZP010000449.1:0-3361 GCA_041622095.1 Burkholderiaceae bacterium
GAGCCGGTGGGCGATCACCAGCACCGTCCGACCCCGGCAGATCTGCGCCATGTTGCGCTGGATGAGGGCCTCGCTTTCATAGTCCAGCGCGCTGGTGGCCTCGTCGAGGATCAGGATGCGTGGTTCGGTGAAAAGCGCACGCGCCAGTGCGATCCGCTGGCGTTGACCACCACTGAGGCTGCCACCCTGCTCTGCCACCGGCGTGTCATACGCTTGCGGCAAGGCGCTGATGAACCCATGTGCGCCAGCGAGCTCGGCGGCTCGGATCACGCTGTGCAGCGGCGCGGCCGGGTCGGCAATCGCGATGTTCTCGCGGATGCTGCGATTGAACAGCAGGTTTTCCTGCAACACCACGCCGATCTGGCGTCGCAACTGGGCCGCGTCGATCAGGCTGATGTCCACGCCGTCGACCAGCACCCGACCGCCTTGTGGTGCATACAGGCGCTGGATCATCTTGGTCAATGTGCTCTTGCCGGAACCGGAGCGCCCGACGATGCCGACAAACGCGCCTGCTTCCAGTTCGAGGCTGATACCGTCGAGTACCGGCACGGCATCCGGCCGATAACGAAAGCGCAGCTGGTCGAGCGTGATGCGCCCCTTGATCGGCGGCAACTGCATGCCACTGCTGGCGCCGGACTCCGGATGCGTATTGAGGATGTCGCCCAGTCGCGCCACCGACACCCCGGTTTGCTGGAACTCGGTCCACAGTTGGGCCATGCGCATGATCGGCTGGGCCACACGTTGCGCAAACATCGTGAAGGCCACGAACTGACCCACGCTCAAGGTGTTGTCCATCACCAGATGGGCTCCCATCCACAAGGTCACCGCATTGGTGAGCTTGCCGATCAGGTTGACCGCCTCATGGGCCAGGCTGGCCAGCCACTGGGTCTGGAAACTCGCCCGCACATATGCGGCCAGTTGTTGGTCCCAGCGCCGCGCAAAGCCGGGTTCGAGCGCCCCGGCCTTCACCGTCTGGATGCCGGTGACGGTCTCCACCAGCATCGCCTGGTTCTCCGCACCGCGGGCAAACTTCAGGTCCAGGCGCCGGCGCAACACCGGTGTCACAAACAGGCTGATCAGGAAATACAGGGGCAGACTGGCCAACACCACCGCGGTCAGTGGCAGGCTGTACCAGGCCATCAAAGCCAGGAACACCAGCGAGAACAGCAGGTCGAGCATTACCGTCAGCGCATTACCGGTCAGGAACTGGCGGATGTTTTCCAGCTCGCGGACCCGTGCCACCGAATCACCCACCCGCCGGGCCTGGAAATACGCCAGCGGCAAGGCCACGAGGTGCCGGAACAGACGGGCACCGAGTTCGACATCGATGCGGCTCGTCGTGTGACTGAACACAAGACTGCGCAAGCTCGTCAGCGCGCTCTCAAAGACGACAACGACCAGCAGGCCGAGCACCAGCACGTCGAGCGTGCCCATGGCCTTGTGCACCAGCACCTTGTCCATCACCACCTGGAAAAACAGCGGGCTGACCAGGCCGAGCAACTGCAGCACGAACGACACCAGCAGCACCTCGCCCAGCAAGCGCCGGTATTTCACCAGGGCCGGCAGGAACCAGGCAAAGTCGAATCGCGCCAGTTCGCCGAGCACACTGGCACGGCTGCTGATCAGGATCAGTTCACCGGTCCATCGGGCCGCGAATACGTCGATCGGCTCGATCCGGGGAACGCCATCGGCAGCAGAAGCAGATTCGGCATTGCCGGTGGCAGTGGACGCCGCCGCCACCTGCGGCCCCAGCACCAGCACCCTTCGCCCGTCGCACTGGGCCAGCACTTGCACCGACACGGCGGCAGGTTCCATCGCACCAGTTGCAGCCTCCTGCATCATGGCCAGAGCGGGCATTGGCGTCAGCGGCAGGCGGCCGACACGGGTGCGCACGCGTT
Source organism: Burkholderiaceae bacterium (assembly GCA_041622095.1). Taxonomy (GTDB): domain Bacteria; phylum Pseudomonadota; class Gammaproteobacteria; order Burkholderiales; family Burkholderiaceae_C; genus CAISIP01. Next base: position 1,899 of record JBFJZP010000449.1, read on the forward strand.
TGGCCTTGAGTCCCAGCATTTGCGCGGCGCGCAACAAGTCGTCGACATGCAGCGGTTCACTGGGTGCCAGGCCCAGTCGATGGCGCAAGCTGTCCGGTTCGGCAGCGACCTGGTGCAGCCGCGCCAGAGCGCACAGGGCGGCCAGCGCACCCGGATGCAGCGTCGCAGACGCTGGCATGCGGCGCCAAGATCCTGAACCGATGGGTGATGCAGCACCGCTTGCGGACTGCACTGACGCACCCACCACCGACGCTGCCACCCCCATGCTGTCGCCCTTTCAAAAAGGCTTGTTGCTGCATCTCCCCGCGTGTCTGGCGCAAAGATACTATGGTGCCGGCGCATGGCGGTCAATCAGCGTCCATCCGGATGATGACGCGGGCAGCCAACGACCGCCACAGGCTCTGGCAGTGCCTGGCAGCAGACGAAGGTGCGGGGGTGCGACCGCCTGCAGAGGCTGGTCGCTATGCGGGAAACCGACGAATCAGTGGTCGGTACGCGGCCGCAGCACCTGCGCCATGCCGACGACGAAGATCGCGACAAAACTCAGGAACGACCAGTTGGCGATCGAGCCGCCCAGGAAGGTCCAGTCGATCGTCGTGCAGTCGCCGCCGCCCTTGAAGATCATCGGAATCGCCCGCTGCAGCGGGAAGTTCTCGATCATTCCGTAGAAGTCGCGCCCGCATGAGGACACCTCGGGCGGATACCACTGCAGCCAGCTCTGGCGCGCCGCGACGAAGGCGCCAAATCCGGCCGACAGCAGCATCAGCACGATGCCGGTGTTGTGCACGCCGCGGCTGCGCGCCATCGCCGTCAGGCCGGCCAGCACCGCCACCAACACCAGCGCATACCGTTGCACGATGCACATCGGGCACGGCACCAGGCCGACCACATGCTGCAGATACAGGCCATACGCCAGCAATCCGACCGAACCGATACAAATCAGCGACAGGGTCTGGCGCACACTCAGCAAACGAAACATTTCTTCTCCAGCAAAGGGCCAATATGGCCGGACAGCAGCACCGTTCAGAGGGTTTCCAAAACAGGCGACAATTTCACACTTCAGTGAAACAGGACAGATGGAGTATTTCATGGCACGGATGGTTCAATGCGTCAAACTCGGCAAAGAGGCCGAAGGGCTGGATTTCCCCCCCTACCCCGGTGAGTTGGGCAAGCGCTTGTGGGCCGAGGTGAGCAAGGAAGCCTGGGCTGCATGGCTCAAGCACCAGACCATGCTGGTCAACGAAAACCGGCTCAACCTGGCCGATGCGCGTGCGCGCCAGTACCTGGCCCGCCAGATGGAAGCCCATTTCTTCGGCAGCGGCGCCGACGAAGCGCAGGGTTACGTTCCGCCCAGCAACTGAGGCGCAGCACCTAAGGCCGTACCGATGGCCGCATCCGCGGTGCCGGCCTGGCTGCAGGCCTGTGGTCTGCCACCGGCCTGGCAAGGCCAGCGCCAGTGGCGC
>JBFJZP010000450.1:0-3345 GCA_041622095.1 Burkholderiaceae bacterium
GGCAAGAAGCGGCAGATCCGGCGCATGTGCGAGCTGGTCGGGCTCAAGGTGGTCGGGCTCAAGCGGGTGCGCATCGGCCAGGTCATGCTCGGCAACCTGCCGCTCGGGCAATGGCGCTACCTGGCGCCGCACGAACGGTTCTGATGGCAAGCCACGTCCGCGCATCCGACCTGCGTGCAGCCGCACGGCTGGCCACCTCCGCCACGCGCGGAACCACGCGTATCGTCGAAGGCGTGCACCAGTCGGTCTGGCGCAGCCTGGGGGCACCGGACGGTGCTCAGGCTGACCGTACCCGCGGCCTGACCGGACTGGTCTATCGCTGCGTCGACGGCATCACGCAGGCAGTGGGCCTGGGCGTCGATGCCGCGCTGGCGCGGCTCGAGCCGCTGCTGGGTGCGATGGACGCAGCGCCACCCGCCTCGCCGCAGCGGCTGGCGGTACTGGCTGCGCTGGGCGGTGTCATCGGCGACCGGCTGCTGGCCGACGGCAATCCGCTGGCACTGCCGATGACGCTGCAGATGAATGGCCAGACCCTGGACCCGGCAGCGCCACCAACGGCAAGCGCAGCCGGCGGAAAAATCGTCTTGCTGGTGCATGGCCTGTGCATGAACGACCTGCAATGGCAGACCTGGCGCAAGGCCGCCGACGGCAGCTTGAAGCCCGGGCTGGACCATGGTGCCGCGCTGTCGGACGCACTCGGTTACCAGCCGCTCTACCTGCGCTACAACACCGGCCGGCATGTGTCGGACAACGGAACGGAACTGGCGGCCCTGCTCGAGCGCGTGATCGCCGCCTGGCCGGCGCCGGTCACCGAACTGAGCTGCGTCGCGCACAGCTTGGGGGGACTGGTGATGCGCAGCGCGGTGGCCGCCGCGCAGGCCGCTGGCATGGCATGGCCGGCGCGGCTGGAGAACCTGGTTTTCCTCGGCACACCGCACCACGGCGCACCGCTGGAGCAGGCCGGCCACTGGATCGACCAGTTGCTGGGCAAGACACCATACGCCGCACCGTTTGCCCGGCTGACCCGCCTGCGCAGTTGCGGCATTACCGACCTGCGCCATGGCAACCTGTCGGCGCAAGACTGGCAAGGCCATGACCGGCACGCGTCCGGTGCCGACACGCGCCAGCGCCTGCCCTTGCCCGAAGGCGTGGCCTGTTTCGCGCTGGCGGCCACGCTGGCCGCGCGGCGCAGCCTGCTGGCCGAGCGGCTGGTCGGCGACGGCCTGGTGCCCTTGCGCAGCGCGCTGGGACAACACCCGGACCCGTCCCGGACGCTGCGGTTCCCGCCCGGCCACACCGCCACACGGTACCGCACCGGCCACCTGCAGTTGCTCAGCGACCCGCAGGTGGCAGACCAGATCCGGGAATGGCTGGCCCCAAGGCCGTCCGCCGGCTCTTGAAACCGACCCGATCGCCCATAATTGCGGGTTGCCCGCGGCAGTGCCCCGTACCGGTGGCACGGCTGTTTTCCCATTTGACTGACAAAGATTCCGAACGCCCATGAACAAGCAAACCCTATCGTTCCAGGCCGAGGTCGCACAACTGCTGCACCTGGTCACCCACTCGCTGTATTCGAACAAGGAAATCTTCCTGCGCGAGTTGATCTCCAATGCATCGGACGCCTGCGACAAGCTGCGTTTCGAAGCCATCAACGATCCGGGCCTGTTCGAGGATGCACCGAACCTGGAAGTGCGCGTCACGCTCGACAAGAAGGCCCGCACCCTGATGATCAGCGACAACGGCATCGGCATGAGCGAGCAGGAAGCGATCGAGAACCTGGGCACGATCGCCAAGAGCGGCACCAAGGACTTCGTCTCCAAGCTCACCGGCGACCAGAAGGCCGACTCGCAACTGATCGGCCAGTTCGGCGTCGGTTTTTATTCCGGCTTCATCGTCGCGGACAAGATCACCGTCGAGTCGCGCCGCGCCGGCATGGAGAAGCAACACGGCGTGCGCTGGGTCAGCGGCGGCGCCGGTGAGTTCCAGGTCGAGACCATCGAGCGCGCACAGCGCGGCACCAGCGTCACGCTGCACCTGCGCGAAGACGCCGAGGAATACACCGGCAGCTGGAAGGTCAAGGGCATCATCAGCAAATACTCCGACCACATCAGCCTGCCGATCCTGATGCAAAAGGAAGAGTGGAAGGAAGGCGAGAAGATCGAAGGCGACGAATCCGGCGCCACCAAGGGCGGCGAGATGGTGGTCACCGACGAGTGGGAAACCGTCAACAAGGCCAATGCGATCTGGTCGCGGCCGAAGAAGGACATCACGACCGAGCAATACAAGGACTTCTACAAGCAGATCAGCCACGACTTCGAGGACCCGCTGGCACACACCCACAACCGGGTCGAAGGCAGCACCGAATACACGCAGCTGCTGTACATCCCGTCCAAGGCGCCGTTCGACCTGTGGAACCGCGACAAGAAGGGCGGCCTCAAGCTGTATGTCAAGCGCGTGTTCATCATGGACGACGCCGAGGCGTTGTTGCCGACCTACCTGCGCTTCGTCAAGGGTGTGGTCGACTCGGCCGACCTGCCGCTGAACGTCAGCCGCGAACTGCTGCAGGAAAGCCGCGACGTCAAGGCGATCCGTGAGGGCTGTACCAAGCGCGTGCTCAGCATGCTGGAGGACCTGGCGCGCAACGACAAGCCGGTCGAGGCTGCACCGGCGGAAGGCGCAGACGCGGTCACCGATGTGGTGAGCGAGGAAGACAAGGCGGCGGCCACGGCCAACGCCGGCAAGTACACCAGGTTCTATGCCGAGTTCGGCGCGGTGCTCAAGGAAGGCATGGGCGAGGACTTCGCGAACAAGGATCGGCTGGCCAAGCTGCTGCGTTTCGCGTCCAGCACCACCGACAGCACCAGCGTGAGTTTTGCCGACTACAAGGCGCGCATGAAGGAAGGCCAGGAGGCGATCTACTACATCACCGCCGACTCGCTGGCCGCGGCCAGGAACAGCCCGCAACTCGAGGTGTTCAAGAAAAAGGGCATCGAGGTGCTGCTGATGACCGACCGGGTCGACGAGTGGGCGCTCAATTACCTGACCGAATTCGACGGGACGCCGCTGCAAAGCGTGGCCAAGGGTGCTGTCGACCTGGGCAAGCTGCAGGACGAAGCCGAGAAAAAAGCGGCCGAGGAAGCCGCCGAGGCCTTCAAGCCGGTGCTGGCCAAGCTCAAGGAGGCGCTCAAGGACAAGGCCGAGGACGTGCGCGTGACCACGCGCCTGGTCGACAGCCCGGCCTGTCTGGTGGTGCAGGACCACGGCATGAGCACGCAACTCGCACGCATGCTCAAGCAGGCCGGCCAGCAGGCGCCGGACATGAAGCCGGTGCTCGAGGTCAATGCC
>JBFJZP010000451.1:0-3335 GCA_041622095.1 Burkholderiaceae bacterium
CAAGGCGCGCGGTCGCATGGTCGGCGCGCAGGACTACCTGACCAAGCCGTTCACCAAGGACCAGTTGTTGCAGGCAGTCGGGCAGATCGTCGTCGGTGTTGCGGGAGACGCATGATGCCGATCCGCAATGTGCTGGTCATCGACGACTCGAAGACGGAGCTGATGTTCCTGACCGGATTGCTGCAGAAGAACAACATGACGGTGCGCACCGCCGACGGTGCGGACGAAGCCATGCGGCAACTGGCCGAGGCCAGGCCGGACCTGATCCTGATGGATGTCGTGATGCCGGGCCAGAACGGCTATCAGCTCACCCGCACCATCAGCCGCTCGCCCGACTATGCCGGCATCCCGATCATCCTGTGCACCAGCAAGAGCCTGGAAACCGATCGTGTCTGGGGCATGCGCCAGGGCGCGCGCGACTATGTCACCAAGCCGGTCAATCCGAGCGAGTTGCTGGCCAAGATCAAGGCGCTGGGCTGACAACACCCACCAATAGATGGCCAATCGCGAAGCAATCCGGGAACTGCAGACGCGTCTGGCCCATCGGCTGCGCACGGTGCGCGACGAAGGCCTGTCGGTATCCTGGCTGGCGGTGCGTTGCGCCGGCATGAACTACCTGTTGCCGCTGGCGCAGTCCGGCGAGATCTTCCCGATTGCCATGGTGCAGCCGGTGCCGTATGCCCAGCCCTGGTTCCTGGGGGTGGTCAATCTGCGGGGCGGCCTGTTCGGTGTCGTCAACATCGCGCAATACGTGGCCAGTGAGACCGGTGCGAGCGCCGACGCCGCTGTGCCGCGCAAGCAGGGGGCGACGCAGGTCGTCGTGACGCTGAATGCCGCGCTCGACGTCAATTGCGCCCTGCTCGTGGACGAACTGGCCGGCCTGCGCAATCCGCAGGTGTTTGCGACCCGCCATCCGCGCGCGCCGGACGCGCCCGCATATTTCGGCAACCGGTTCATCGATGCCGGTGGCCAGTCCTGGCAGGAGCTCAATATCCAGACCCTGTCGCAGCATCCCCGATTCCTGAGCATCACCGCTCAGGTTCATCCCTGAGGCACCAACATGTCCGTAGACCGGCTCAAGAATTTCTTCTCCAAAACGGTGGCTGATTCGAAGCACGGCGACACGGTCACGCAGGCAGGTCATTCGGTGCACTCGGGGCATTCGGAACAGCCGCTGTCGGCGCCGGTCTCGTTGTCGCCGCGGGAATCAAGCGAACAGTCCGGACCGGTCACGCCGCACGGCCAGGTGCGCCTGCCCTTGCTGGGCAGCCGCACGCCGGCGCAACACCAACAGGTGCTGCGATTCGGCCTGGTGTTGTCGGGCCTGCTGGTCGCGGGCGCAGCCGCGTATGCCTTGTCGCTACAGGACCCAGCCGGCCCGCAGATCGGGCTGGCAATGCTGATCGCGCTGGCGCTGGCCGCGGCTTGCGGATACGCGATGTCCCGGGTGCAGTCCCATCAAGGTGTGGCGCAACAGGCGGTAGCCGAGTCGCAGATGCACGAGGCCGAACGCCTGCAGCAGGACGCCAAACGGGTGAACGACGCCAACCAGGCCGCCATCTTGCGCCTGATGAACGAGTTGCAGACGGTGGCCGAAGGCGACCTGACGCAACAGGCCACGGTGACCGAGGACATCACCGGCGCGATTGCCGACTCGGTCAACTACACCGTAGAGGAATTGCGCAACCTGGTGGCCAGCGTGCAGAACACCGCCTCCCGGGTGGCGCAGACGACCACCGAAGTGGACCTCACGTCGACCGAACTGCTGGCCGCCTCGAACGAGCAGATGAACGAGATCCAGGCCACCGGCAAGTCGGTGCTGGAGATGGCGGCGCGCATCAACACCGTGTCGAGCCAGGCGCAGGAATCCGCGACGGTGGCACGCCAGTCGCTGGCCGCAGCCGAGTCCGGCCTCACCGCAGTGCAAAACGCGATCGGCGGCATGAACGCGATCCGCGACCAGATCCAGGAGACCTCCAAACGCATCAAGCGCCTGGGCGAGTCGTCGCAGGAAATCGGCGAGATCACCGAGCTGATTTCCGACATCACCGAGCAGACCAACGTGCTGGCACTCAATGCCGCGATCCAGGCCGCATCGGCCGGTGAAGCGGGCCGGGGCTTCTCGGTGGTGGCCGAGGAGGTGCAGCGGCTGGCCGAACGATCGGCCGACGCGACGCGCCAGATCACCGCGCTGGTGCGCGCGATCCAGACCGACACCCAGGACGCGGTGGCCGCGATGGAGCGCTCGACCCAGGGGGTGGTGGATGGCGCCAAGCTGTCCGACAACGCGGGTGCCCGCCTGGGCGAGATCGACCAGGTGTCGCGCCGCTTGTCCGAACTCATCCAGCAGATCTCGGACGCCGCATTGCGCGAGGCCAATCTGGCCAATGCGGTGGCCGACAGCATCCAGAACATCTTTGCCGTGACTGAGCAGACCAGCGATGGCACACGAACCACCGCCGGACAGGTACGCGAGTTGTCCCGCATGGCAGAAGAACTGCGCCAGTCCGTGGCACGGTTCAAGATCGCCTGATGGCCAGCCGTTGGAACGGGCCGATCGCAGGAGTCGACACGCAGATGCAAACACAATCCACGCCAGACGCGCAAACCGACATCGCGGCCAACGACCTGGGGCCGTTGGCCTGGGTGCTGGACGAATTGCGCAAGTCCCTCGACGGTGCGAGCAAGGCGCTGCGGCGCTTTGTGCGTGACGCCGAACTCGCGCGCGGATCGGACCTGGCCGAACTCGATGCCAGCCAGTTGCGGATTGCGCGCCAGCAGTTGCACCAGGCGGTCGGTGCCCTGGAGATGGTCGGGCTGGGTGTGCCGGCCAAGTTGCTGCGCGGCATGGAGGCGCTGGCGCAGAAATTCGTCCAGCGCCCGGAGCTGTGCAGCGACGATGCGGCCAACAAGGTCGAACGTGCGAGTTTCGCGGTAGCCGAATATCTCGAAGGTGAGCTCAAGGGGCGCAAGGCCTCGCCGGTGGCACTGTTCCCGCAGTACCGCGACGTGCTCGACCTGGTCGGCGGCGACCGGGTGCATCCGGCCGATCTGTGGCCGAATGAATGGCGCTGGATCGACGCGCCGATTCCCCTGCATGTGTTGGCGCTGGATTACAGCCCCGCGGTGCGGGCCAAGCTCGACCAGGCCGTGCTCAAGGTGGTGCGCTCCGGCGACGCCGCGTCGGCCCGGGCGATGGAGCAGATCAGCCTGGGGCTGGCCGAGGCCGCGACCGCGACTGAACCGCGGGTGTTCTGGAAGATCAGTGCAGCCTTCTTCGAGGCGCTGCGGCTGGGCCTGTGTCCGACCGATGTGTTCGTCAAACGCACCGCGTC
>JBFJZP010000452.1:0-3324 GCA_041622095.1 Burkholderiaceae bacterium
ACATCGACCGGCATATCCTGAAGGAGGCCTTCCGGACCGCGCGCCGGCTGCTGCAGAAGATCGGGCGCGACTATCCGTCCTGAGCGTGGGTGGCCGCACCGGCCAGACATCTTTCGTCGACCAGCTCAACACCATCGCCCCGTCGTATCACCTTGGCGAGTTTGCGCAGCAAGGCCGCGCTGTGCACCGGCTTGACAATGAAGTCGGATACGCCCGCGCGCAGGCTGTCACGCACCGCGGCCCCGTCACTGCGACCGGTCACCATGATGATGGGTACGTCTGCATACTGCGGAAACGACTTGATGCGCATCGTCGCCTGCAAGCCGTCCATCTCCGGCATCGACATGTCCATCAGGATCGCATCGGGGCGGCGGCGGCGCACTGCGTTGATCGCATGCACGCCACTCTCCGCCTGCTCGACCTGGTAGTCGTTGGACTCGAGCATGCGCCCGAGCGTACCGCGCAGCAAGTCGTTGTCGTCGACGATCAGTACCACCGGCTTGACCAGGCGGGCCATCGTGGAGAGGGTGCGCACCGAATGCACGAGTGGCCGCACATCGGCGCGAAACCCGCTCACCCATTGCGCCAGCGGTTCGACCGCCTGCCGTATCTCGCGCAGCGGCTGTTGCACGACCTCGTCCTTGATGCGCGACACCGCGTCGGCCAGGCGCTGGGGATCCTTCAATTCCAGCAGGTCGGACCATTCGCCGGAGCCCATGCGCTCAGCCAGGGCATCGAAGGCCGCGTCGATCTGCATACCGGCCTGGGCCAGAACTTCGCCGGTGCTGGCGATTTCCCGATTGCCTTGCGCAATACGACTTTCCACCGACTTATGGATGTCCTGCAAACGGCTCACCTGCTGGGCCAGTTCCACCGACTGCGGTCCGGCCAGGGCCTGCCCCTGCGCCGCAAGTTCGCGTAATGCGATATGGATCGACATGTGCAGGCGCAACCCGTCCTGCGCCATCGGCCAGAACAGCACATAGTCGTCGAATATGCCGGTCTGGCACTCCATGAAGGCCTCGCGCAGCACTTCCTTGGAACATAAGACGATGGTGCGGTGGGGATGGGCGTGGGCGGTCTGGCTTTTCTGACGCAAGGCCTGGCAGAACGCGCGGGCCTTTTCCAGCCGGTCGAAGGCCAGCACCAATACGTCCGGCATCGTCTGCTCGAAGCTGCTCACCGGATCCGGCACCGGCGATGCGGTACGCACATTGTCGAACGCATCGCCCAGCAGGCGCTTGACCAGCACCGCGTCACCCACGTTGTCGGTGACCACCAGAATGGAAGCGTGGCGGAACCGGTGCGCCATCATCGCCCTGCCCTACGAATACCCGCCACATGTCGGCAGCAAGAGGATTCCATCGGACCTAATGACATGCCTCTTTCCTCCCTGCCAGCCATTGCGCCGCCATGGCGCCGTCCATCGGGCGCCCAAAGTAGTATCCCTGGCCCAAGGTGCATCCGAGCTTGCGCAACATCTCGGCTGTCTCGGCATTCTCTATACCTTCGGCCACGACTGTCATGCCCAGGCTGCACCCCAGCTGGATCGTGGACGCGACGATCTTGCGCGACTCCCGTGACTCGAGCATCGACAACACGAAACTCTTGTCGATCTTGAGTTCGGAAAATGGCAGCCGCGCGAGTTGCACCATGGACGAATGCCCGGTGCCGAAATCATCGATGCCCAACGCGAATCCCTTGATGCGCAGACGGGTCAGAATGTCCAGCGCCTCGGCCGGATCGGCCATGGCACTGCTTTCGGTCAGCTCCAGGATCACGGCTGAAGGCGCAACACCGTGCAGTACACACTGGTTGCGCAGGCGATCGGCGAGCTTGAGGTCGACCAGGTTACGCGCCGACAGATTGATCGACAGTTTCAGCGCCTCGCTGCGCAGGGCCCCCAGGTCGAAGAACCATTGCAGCGCCTCGTCGACCACATAGTCGGTCAACATCTGGATCTGGCCAGTCTGCTCAAGCAGCGGGATGAAATGATCCGGGGCGACCAGGGCGCCGCTGGGGTGCTTCCATCGCACCAGCGCCTCGACTCCGACCGCCTGCCCCGTCTCCAACGCCACCTTGGGCTGGTAGTGCAGGAAAAACTCGCGCCGCTCGAATGCTCGCAGCAAGTCCGACTCCGTGATGGACAGCTCCGCCGGCCGTGCGCTCCTGGCTCCGGCCAGCCGTTGGTGTGGACGCGCGTCCCTGAGCAGGGTGCGCAGGTCATGGGCCCGGAACGGCTTGGGCAAAATGCCGGTGATATGCAGGCCGCGCTCATCGCCCGAGCGTTGCGCACTTTCGAGGACCTTGGCGCCCATGCCGCTGGTCAGCAGTATGCGTGCGCAGCAGGTCTGTTCGGCCAGCAGGCGCATCACCTCGACACCGTCCATGCCCGGCATTACCAGGTCCAGCGCCAGATGGCTCGGTTTCCACTGCGCCACCTGCGCAAAGAATTCATCCGTCTTGTCGGTGGTGCGCACCTCGAACCCTTCGCGTCGCGCCACAACCGCAATTGTGTGCGCCACACGAGGATCGTCGTCCAGTACCAGCAATTGATCCTTCGAGTCCATTTTCGCTTCCTCCTTGTCCAGCCTGTCAATCCAAAACACCCTATAGATGCGTCATTTCCTGCCGACGCAGCCACTTGCAAGGACACAGGCGTGCCCAGTCAGACAACACCGGCTCTTGTCATGGGGCCTCGTCCGTCAGTGCCTCCCGTATCCGTGCCGCCAGCGCCGAACGCCGGTACGGCTTGGCCAGAAACCACACGTCGGGGTCCAGCCGGCCCTGATGCACGATCGCGTTCGATGTATAGCCCGAGGTGAACAACACGCGAAGCCCCGGTCGATGTTCGCGTGCCGCATCGGCGAGCTGGCGGCCATTCAGCGCACCAGGCATCACCACGTCGGTGAACAACAAATCGATGTCGTCTCGCTGCAACACAATATCCAAAGCCTGGGCGCCATTGCTGGCCTCCAGCACCGTAAAGCCCATGGACGCCAACTGGCCCACGGCAAAACGGCGCACCGGCTCGTCATCCTCGACCACCAGCACCGTCTCGCGGTTCGGCGCCTGCAGCGGCTCCAACGCGGCCGGGGAGGTGACCTGGTCTTCCGACGCACCGGCATGCGCACACTGCAGATACAGGCGAATGGTCGTGCCCTGGCCCTGCTCCGAATAAATCGTCACATGGCCGCCGGACTGCTTGACCAGACCGTAGACCATGGCCAGCCCGAGACCTGTGCCACGGCCTTTCTCCTTGGTCGTGAAGAAGGGTTCGAATACGCGCGCCAGATTCTCCGGCGGTATGCCACAGCCGGTATC
>JBFJZP010000453.1:0-3321 GCA_041622095.1 Burkholderiaceae bacterium
AGCCGATGCGGGTGCTGATCTGCGGCATTCCCAACGTCGGCAAGTCGACCCTGGTCAACACGCTGCGTGGCAAGCGCGCGGCGAAGACCGGCGATGAAGCCGGCATCACCCGCACCGAGCAGCGCATCGTGCTGGAAGACGACTTCTACCTTTACGACACGCCCGGCATGTTGTGGCCGCGTATTTCCATCGAACAAAGCGGCTACCAGCTGGCCGCCAGCGGCGCCGTCGGCCGCAATGCCTACGACGACGAAGAAGTCGCGCTGGCCTTGCTGACACAGATGCTGCGCCACCACGCAGACCGACTGCAGGCCCGCTACAAGCTCGATGATGTCTCAAGCCTGAACGACGAAGCCGTACTGGCCGAGATCGGCCGCAAGCGCGCCCCGCTGCTGCCCGGTGGCCGGCCGAACACCCAGAAAGCCGCCGAGATCGCGATACACGACTTTCGCAGCGGCGCATGGGGACCGATCACGCTGGAAACACTGGAGGAGTTCGCGCTGTGGACGGCGCAGGCTGCCGTGCGGGATGCCGAACGTCTGGCCAAGCGGGCGGCGCGCGCGGCGAGGTAATTCGGTTGGACCGGTGGTGTCTGAAACCCACCCACCACAGCAGAGTGAACGACTCGGGAAGGCTCAAGGCGTGCGGGGCAGCTGGCGCATATCGCCCGTCCCCAGACGCCCGTAAAACGTCATGCGCGCCGACTCGGACAAAGAGATACCGGGTTCGGTGTTGTAGGCCAGAACGGCCAGCATCCGGGTGCGCTGACCCCTGACCGGCGTCACGCGGTGCAACGCATTGCGCCCGCGAAACAGCACCAGGGCCCCGGCATCCATCGCCAGCGTCTGCACCGGTACGGCGCCGTCGAGCACCTCGGCGCAGCGCTCGAAATTCGATTCACCCTGGTCGGCATTGCGCACGTGCTTGACGTACTCGAATATTCCGCCAGCCTCGGCCGGCTGGATCATCAGCGTCACGGCAAACGATGAGTTGTCGAAGTGCCATCCCAGCTCCTGCCCTGCATCGGCGAAATGCAGGTTGACCGACGACAAGGGGTCGGCATAGGCGTGCAATTCGCGTTCTCCCAGCACCGCGCACAGAAAATTCCGAAACGCCTGCGCCTCGTACAACACGTGCAGGGCCGAACCTTCAGGAATCTGGTCGGTCGTGATACAGCCCTTGGACGATGCCACCGCGCGGTTGCGTGGGTGCTGGTCGGGAAACTGCGGGTCCGTCGGCTTGAGAAAGATGTTGTGGGTATTGGCGGTGTAATACGCGCGATGCCGGTGTTGTTCGCCCTCGCGCTGCACCGACGCGACGGCCTGCGTAGTCAGAAAGCCCGGCAGGACCAGCACTCCAGCATCGTCCAGCGACTGCTTGCAACGCGCACGAAACGCCGCGTCGCCCAGTGGGAACTCGACCATATCGATCATTTTTTCAATGGATGGCAACACGACAGACTCCTGATGCATGCTTATACGGATGGCGACTGTGGCACGGAATCTGCCACCAGCCCTGCCGGGGGCGACCGTCGCGACACGAGGCGTCGCAACAACGGCGCAACAGCAGTATGGCCGCTGACCAGCACGATGCCCAGCAGCACCGGCGCGGTGGCCAGCACGAAGTGCGGCTCGATTGTCTCGCCAAGCAACAGTGCGCCCAGAAGCACCCCCAGCAAGGGCGTCAGGAACGAAAAGGCGCCCAGGCGTGATGCCAGGTACTTGCGCATCAACGAGAACCACAACAGAAAGCTGGCGAAAGACACCACCAGCACCTGGAACAGCAAACTGCCCCAGACCTGCGGCGTCGGATCGAAATGCGCCTGGCCGGTCGCCAGCGCCACGCCGGTCAACAACACGAACCCGCCCACCAGCTGGTACAGCAAAGTCTGTGTCGCGGGCGCCGCGGACAGCTTCGAGCAGCGCACGACAACGGTTGTCGCGCCCCATGCCAGGCCCGCCATCAGGCCGAGAAAGTCACCCCAGAGCATGTTGCCTGAATCGGACGCGCCAGCCCCGCCGCCGCCGATAAAGGCCATGGTCAGACCACCGAACGCCAGCATGATGCCGAACCATTGCAAGGGCGCCAACCGCTCGGCCGGCAAGCGCAGGTGCAGGCCGAGCGCAGCGAAGATCGGCGCGGTGTACAGGAAAACCACCATGTGCCCGGCACTGGTGTGGCGCAGGCCTTCACCCACCAGCACAAACTCCAGGCCGAACAACAGCCCGACGAGCAGACCCGCGCGCCAGCTGCCGTCGCGCAGGGGCAAACGCTCGCCACGCCAGGCCATCAATAACACGACCAGCAGCGCAGCGCAGCCCGAGCGCAGGCCCAGCTGGAATACCGGTGCCATCTCCGCCGCCGTGGCCTTGAGAACGATCTGCTGCATGGCCCAGATCAGGCACAGCAACAGCATGCCGGCAACCGCCTTGCGATCCAGAACCTTGTGCATGTCGAAACCCTTTGCAATACATGATGGAAATCCCACTCGATTCTGGAACTGTCGGTCTCGATTGATATAGTGCAGTTCGGACATTGCATCCACGCCAACGGACATTCCCATGCCCATCCTGCTTCCGAAACTCGAGATCCCGCTCGACAGCCCGGGCCTGCCGGCGCCGATCATGTTTCGCAGCGCCCATGTGCCGGCCCATGGCCTGTACCCGCAGCACCAGCATGTGTGGGGCGAGTTCGTGTACGCGTTCAGTGGCGTGATGGAGGTCAAGCTGGCGCAGCAGCATTTCCTGGCGCCGCCGCAATACGGCATCTGGCTGCCACCGGACGTCGAGCACATCGGATTGAACCGGATCGAGGCGCACTACTGCTCGTTGTATGTCGCGCGTGATGGCTGCGGCGCATTGCCGCGCACCGCATGCGCGCTGATGGTGAGTCCGCTGGTGCGCGCATTGCTGGATCAGCTGCGCCGGCAACCGCCCGCAACCCAGGCAACCGAGCCCGAGCTGCGGTTGATGCAGGTCCTGGTCGACCAGCTCGCACAGGCCGGCTGCGCCAACAGCTACCTGCCCCATTCCGATGACACATTGCTCGGGCCGGTATTGCAGGCCCTGCAATCCGACCCTGCCGACAACCGGAGCCTGGCCGAAATCGCCGATGTTTTCCATACCACCGAACGCACCCTGGGCCGGCGTTGCCAGCGCGAGCTGGGCATGACCTTGTCGGAATGGCGGCAGCGCCTGCGCGTCGTCAACGCACTGCCCCGGCTCGAGGCCGGCGAGAAGGTCGAGGCGATCGCGCTGGACCTGGGTTATGGCAGCGCCTCGGCGTTCATTGCGATGTTCCGCCGGCTGATGGACGTCACGC
>JBFJZP010000454.1:0-3317 GCA_041622095.1 Burkholderiaceae bacterium
TCTTGCGCTCGCGCAACTGCTCGATCAGGCGGCAGCCGAAGCGGCCGGCGCCGAACACGATCACCTGGGCCGACGCAGCCTCCGGGCGGCTGCGCTCCATCGCCATTTCGCGCAGCGGCCTGGCGCGCTCGAAGCGCACCAGCCAGGGCGCCAGCCAGGCATACAGTGCCTGCGAATACAGGATCATGTAGGTCGACAGGGTAATCGTCACCAGGCCGACCAGCGTGACCAGGCCCAGCGCCGCCGGCGCGGTATGGCCCAGCGTGACACCCATGGCCATGAAGATGATGGAGAACTCGCTGATCTGCGCCACTGTCAGTCCGGCCAGGAAGCCGGTGCGTCTGCGGTAGCCCATGAAGCCCATGATGGCCATCACGATCAGCGGATTGCCCAGCAGCACGAACAGCGACAACACGATCGCATCGTCGATCTGGGCCCCGAGCAGGCCGAGGTCGAGCTTGGCGCCCAGGTCGATGAAAAAGAACAGCAGCAGGAAGTCGCGCAGCCCGGTCAGGCGGGCCGCGATCGCCTCCCGGTAGGAGGTGGACGCCAGCGAGAAGCCGGCCAGGAAGGCGCCGATCTCCTTGCTGAAGCCCAGCAGGTCGCCACCGGCCGAAAAGGCCGTGCCCCAGGCCAGCGCGAACAGCAACAGCAACTCCTGCGAACGGGCCAGCAGATCCAGCAGCCGCGGCAATACATACCGCATCAACAGCGCAACAAGGATCAGCGCGCCGGCCAGTTTCAGGCCGACCACCAGCCCGAGCTCCAGCAGGGCGGTGCCACCGGCGCCGGATTGCCAGGAGCCGAGCAGCAGCATCGCGACCACGACCGCAATGTCCTGCACGACCAGGAAGCCAACCGCGATCCGGCCATGCAGCGAGTCGAGTTCGCGCTTGTCCGACAGCAGCTTGACGATGATGATGGTGCTGGAGAAGGTCAAGGCTACCGCGACATAGATGGCGGTGAGCACGTCCATGCCGAGCGCCAATGCCAGGCCAAAACCGATCGCGGTGGTGAACGCGATCTGGCCCAGGCCGGTGGCCAGTGCGACCGGGCCGACACTGCGCACCACACGCATGTCCAGTTTGAGCCCGACCACGAACAGCAGCACCGTGACGCCGATCTGCGCCAGCAGGTCGACCTGGTCATGGGCTGTCACCCAGCCCAGCACCGAGGGGCCCAGCAGGATACCGACGACGATGTAGGCCACCAGCAATGGCTGGCGCAGGCGCAATGCGAAGGCGCCGACGATGGCCGCAATCGCCAGCAACAGGGCAAACTGATGGTAGATCGTGTACACGGCGGGGGCGGGCTCCAGGGATGGTTGGCGGTGGCCGGGCCGGATCCGGTCGACACCGGCATTCTCGACGCCACGCGCGATAGCCGAAAGACTCTGCTGAAAAAAAGGCTTGTTCATGCGATCGGCACGAATCCCGGTCGCTTGCCGGTCGCGACGGCGCGCGATTGCGGCGCCGGCTCGATTCATAAGCTGAATCGTCCGGTGTTCCGATCCAATTGGACCCGGCGCCCATACCGGGCGATACTGTTCAAAGCGTCGGCGTCCGAGAACCGGATGTCGCCTCGGCGATGGCAGTGTTTCGTTGCCGCTTCATCATGGTCGAAGGCCGGATCGCGCCTGGCGGCGCGATCCCGCCCGGAGCCGTCGGCTGACGTGACCCATGCGCCCGGAAACCGGGCCCGTCGGTCCATCCTGTTCCTTGATGCCGGCCCCGGCATTTGCTGTGAGACACCATGAGCCCTGCTGGTCCATCCGATTCCGCTTCCGCCGTCACCCTGGCCAGTGTCGACGACATGCGCGAACGCATCCGGCGCAAGCGCCAGCTCAAGGGCCGCCAGGTCGACGCTGCGTCGGCAGCGCAGGTCCGCGCGCTGATCGGCGAGCCGCCACAAGAACGTTACCGGCGCGATCTGCTGATCGAATACCTGCATCGGCTCAACGATGCCTACCGCTGCTTGCATGAGCGGCATCTGGTGGCCTTGGCGGCCGCCATGCGTATCGGCATGGCCGAGGTGTACGAGGTCGCCACCTTCTATCACCACTTCGAGGTGCTGGACGCCGATGCGCAGGCACCGACGCTGACGGTACGGGTGTGCAGCGGACTGAGCTGTTCGCTCGGTGGTGGCGCGGAACTGCAGCACAAGCTGCAAGCCGCGCTCGGCAGCGCCGACGTGCGGGTGATACCCGCGCCATGCCTGGGCCGGTGCGAGCAGGCGCCGGTGGCGGTAGTGCATCAGAATCCGGTGCCGAACGCCGATGTGGCCAAGGTGGTCGAAGCGGTCCAGGCCGGAGCGACAAGCCATCCGGTGGCACAGGACACCGGCTCCTTCACGTTGGCGGTGCAGACCGAGCGCAGCGTCACCTGCGGCACGCAGGATGACGCGGTCGCACCCGCATATGTCGGCCTGCAGGCCTACAAGGCCGGGGGCGGTTATGCCTTGCTGGCGGCGCTCGTCGCCGAGCGCCACGAAGCCGAGCATTGGATCGATGTCATGGAGAACTCCGGCTTGCGCGGGCTGGGCGGCGCGGGTTTCCCGGCCGGACGCAAGTGGCGCATCGTACGCGGGATGGACGGGCCGCGCCTGATGGCGGTCAACATCGACGAAGGTGAACCCGGCACCTTCAAGGACCGCACCTATCTTGAACGCGATCCGCACCGCTTCCTCGAAGGCATGCTGATTGCCGCGCGGGTCGTCGGCGTGCAGGCCTGCTACATCTATCTGCGCGACGAATACCATGGATGCCGCGCCATCCTCGAAGCCGAGCTCGACAAGCTGCGCGCCGATGCGCCGTTCCCGCTGCCGGATATCGAGTTGCGCCGCGGGGCCGGCGCCTATATCTGCGGCGAAGAGTCGGCCATGATCGAGAGCATCGAGGGCAAACGCGGCGAGCCGCGCAAGCGCCCACCCTATATCGCGAGTGTCGGCCTGTTCGGCCGTCCGACGCTGGAGCACAACTTCGAGACCTTGTACTGGGTGCGCGACATCCTCGAAAAGGGCGCGCAATGGTTCTCCGGTTTTGGCCGCAACGGCCGCCGGGGCCTGCGCTCGTACAGCGTGAGCGGACGCGTGCGCTCGCCCGGTGTCAAGCTGGCGCCGGCCGGCATCAGCGTGCGCGAGCTGATCGACGAATATTGCGGCGGCATGGCGGACGGCCACGAGTTGTACGGCTACCTGCCCGGCGGCGCCTCCGGCGGCATCCTGCCGGCCAGCCTGGCCGACGAGCCGCTGGATTTCGACACCTTGCAACCCCATGGCTGCTTCATCGGATCGGCGGCGGTGATCGTGCTCGGCCGGCA
>JBFJZP010000455.1:0-3312 GCA_041622095.1 Burkholderiaceae bacterium
CACCGATTGCTGCAGTGCCAGGCCATTACCGCTATCGCCGACCAGCAGTGGCGCCAGATCGGCCGAATGCAGGATGCGGTCCTCCATGGTCTCGCAGACCGGGCGCATCGCATAGGGGGGTCGCACAGGTGGCATGGTCGTGCTGGCGGAGGGGCGCTGTTCAGGTTGCCGCAGG
This sequence comes from Burkholderiaceae bacterium, assembly GCA_041622095.1. Lineage (GTDB taxonomy): Bacteria > Pseudomonadota > Gammaproteobacteria > Burkholderiales > Burkholderiaceae_C > CAISIP01. The sequence continues at coordinate 176 of JBFJZP010000455.1, forward strand.
TCGGGCCAGCGGGGTATGCGGCCGTCAGGCCGCCGGAGCGGACGCGGGTTTGGGGCGGGTCACCGGGCCGGCCGGCTGGCCGTTGGCCGGAACCACGGCCGGCAAGCTGTCGGCGCCGGGAACCTCGGCCTTGCAGCGCAGGCCGGCCGGCAGCTTGTTGTTCGGGTTGGGCAGGCTCAGGCGCACGCGAAAACTGTTGCTGGCAGCATCCAGGATGCGGTCGACATGCTGCACCTTGGCCAGTACGGGTTCAGCACCCGGCAGCTCCGGCAGCACCGATATCTGGTCACCCTTGGCCAATTTGCCATACAAGGCCGTAGGCACCAGCAATTCGACACGCAGGGGGTTGGTGACGGCGATACGCAGCATCGGCCGTTCCTCGACCCGTTCGCCCAGGTTGACGTAGCGTTCGGCCACGACGCCGGCAAACGGGCTGCGCACATCGCGCACCGCCAGCTGGGCCTGGGCGACGCGGCGCTCCTGGACGTAGATCTGTTGCTGGCTGGCGACCTGGCTGAGTTTCTGGCGTGCCACCTCGGCCTCGCCACGCGCCTGCTCGACCGCCTGGGTCGAGACGAAATTCTGGGCCACCAGGGATTCCGCACGTCGCACCTTCTGCTCGGCCAGGTCCAGACTGGCCTTTGCCGCGAGAATTTCCGCCTCGACACGGGAACGGGTGTCGGCGACGCCGACATTGGCGCGTTCGATGTCGCTGCGCAGCGTCACCAGGGTCTGGCCGGCCTTGACGGTGTCGCCGCGCTCCACATGCAGCCGGTCGACCAGGCCGACGACCTGCGAGCCGATATCGGCCACCCGGTCGGGTTCGATCAGACAACCCACGGCGCGCGCCATGCTGGTGGCAACGGGCGCGGCGAGCAGCGGCAAAGGAGCCAGCAGCAAGCTTGCGATCCACATCGAGTGGACAAGCCGCGATCGTGGTGCGGTGGTGGGCGTTTGCTGGCAGGGTTTCAGACCGGGCGAACCGGCGTCAAACGATCGAGATATGTCCATTACGCAAGCATAGTTGGCGGATTGTTCCGGAAAAGCCGGAAAAGCAGCCGGTTTACAAACTTGCCACGTCTTGATGCGTCGCTGGAGCTCCGGACTTGACTAGGTTCTCCCCGTGGCCGCGATGATATCAGCGGCTCCCCTGGAAACTGTGGGGCAAAAGTCACACAGATCGCCCCGCAAATGCCAGTCTGCGCTCCCATTGCAGGTCTTGTTCGAGCAAATGGCGCCGCATCAGCATGCGGCGGCGTTCCTCCTGCCATTGCCGCCAGGTCAACTGCACTTGTGCCAGCCGGTCGCCCAGGCGTGTTCCGGCCATTGCTTCGGTTGGCAAAGGCACTGTGCCGGGGTCCGGTGTGTCCGGCACCACCGGCGCCAGGCAGATCCAGTGTTCGCAGCTGCCCGGGTCGCCGTGGCGCGCCGCACGCCCGGCCAGCTGGCGGTCGAGCCGGCGCGAGGGGTTGCGCTGGCAGGACAAGACATGCAGGCCGCCGGCGGCCAGGGCTTGCGGGTCCGGTTCGATGTCGGTGCCACGGCCGGCCATGCGGGTGGCCACGGTCACCCGGCCAGCCGCGCCGGCCCGGGCCACCACCTCGGCTTCCTGGTCATCCTGCAGCGCATTGAGCACCTGGTGGTCGATGCCGGCCTGGTGCAGGCGCACCGACAGCTGCTCCGACGCGGCCACGCTGTCGGTACCGATCAGCACCGGCCGCCCGCTGGCCTGCAAGCCTGCCACCCGGGCCGCGACCGCGTCGAACAAGGTGTCGAAATCGTTGAACCGGCGCAGTGGCAGGCGGATACGCCGGTCCGGCTGGTGCAGCGGGATGTGCACGACGCGGGCACCATACACCGCGCGGAGTTCGGCGCGGGCCTCACGCAAGGTACCGCTGATGCCGCACAGCCGCCAGTAACGCTGGAAGAAGCGCTGGAACGTGGTCTGCGCCACCGTTTCGGTCTCCGGCGGCGGGCTCAGCCCTTCCTTGAGCGCCACCAGCGTGTGCAGGCCACGCGACCAGACCCGGCCTTCGGCGACCCGACCGGTGACCTCGTCGATCAGTTCGATTGCGTCGTCGCGCACCAGGTAGTGGGTGTTGCGCGTAAACAGATGTAGGGCGGCCAGGGCCATGACCACGGCCTCGCGGCGGTAGCGGGCGCGGCGCCAGGGGCCACCCAGCGGCTCGGCGATACGCGCCAGCCGCTCTTCGCCGGCAGCGCTGAGCAGCGCGACCCGGTCGATCGGCAGCAGCCGGTAATCGCGCCCCGGTTCGAGCTGGCGCGCCAGTGCCAGTGCCTGCCACAGGAAGGCACGGCGTGCGGCATGCGGCGCCGCGCGCGACAGGATCAGCGGCACCTCGGCCTCGTCGAGCAGGATGCTGTCGGCCTCGTCGATCAAGGCCATGCACAGGCCGCGCAGCAGCGGTGGCGGCGGCGGGGCAGCGCCGAAGGCCAGCGCGGCTCGCGCCAAATCGTCCTGGCCGGCCATCGCCTGGCGGTCGCGCAGAAAGTCGAATGCCAGGTCCTTGGCGGTGGCGTACACGACGTCATGCCGGTACACAGCGCGCCGCGCGTCGTCGCCTTTGACGCCGGCCACGCTGGCCACCTGCAGGCCGAGCGCGGCATACAACGGCGCGAGCTGCCGGGCATCACGTCCGGCCAGGTATTCATTGGCCGTCACCACATGCACCGGCATGCCGGCCAGGCCGGCCACGGCGGCGGCCATGCCGATGGCCAGTGTCTTGCCCTCGCCGGTGGCCATCTCGCCCATGTGGTTGTCGAGCAGCGCGCAGGCGGCCATGAGCTGGGTCCGGCGCGCCGTCAGTCCGAGGTGGGCGCTGGCGCAGGCTGCCACCAGTCCCAGGGCGCGGGCGCTGCGGTCGGCTTGCAAACCGTCGCGACGCAGGCTGGCACGGACGCTGGCCAGCGCTGCGCCGCGCTGCGCCTCGGTCATCGCGCCAACCACCTGTGCGTGTTCGAACGCATGTTGCGCGCCGATGCGGCAACGTGCCAGCGCGCTGCGCCACTGCAGGCCACGGCGCGGCGGCGCCTGGTCGGCACTGCCGCGCATCGGATAAGGCCCCCAGACCGGGCCGGGCAGGGGCAGCAGATGGGCGAGGTCGGGCATGGCAGTA
>JBFJZP010000456.1:0-3302 GCA_041622095.1 Burkholderiaceae bacterium
CCTGGATGCCGTCAGCGGTGTGGGTGTCGACCATCTCGCCACAACGCTCCCAGGTGTCGCGGATCGTCGCCAGGCGGTCGGCATGGGTGCTGCGTCCGCTGGCAAAACCGAAGCGGCTTGCGGCGTCCTTGAACGCCGGGTCGGCGCTCAGGTCGAAAAAACCCTGGCCTGCGAGTTGTTCGCCGAACAAGCCGTTCAGCCTGGCCGCGTCGCGACCGAGCAGGTCGAAGACAAAACGCTCGAAGTTCGACGCTTTGGAGATGTCCATCGACGGACTGGAGGTCTCATGCGTGTCGGCGCTGGCGCGCACCCGGTAACGACCGGTGCGAAAGAACTCGTCGAGCACGTCATTCTCGTTCGTGGCCACCACCAGCATGTCGATCGGCAAACCCATCATCCGTGCCACATGGCCGGCGCAGACATTACCGAAATTGCCCGATGGCACGGTGAAACGCACCTTTTCGGTGTTCGAGCGCGTGGCCTGGAAGTAGCCGGCGAAGTAATACACCACCTGTGCCACCAGGCGGGCCCAGTTGATCGAATTGACCGTGCCAATACGGTACTTGCGCTTGAAGGCCAGGTCGGCGGACACCGCCTTGACCAGGTCCTGGCAATCGTCGAACACGCCCTCGACCGCGATGTTGTGGATGTTGTCATCCATCAGGCTGAACATCTGCGCCTGCTGGAACGGGCTCATGCGTCCAAGCGGACTGGTCATGAAAACCGCCACACCCCGCTTGCCGCGCATCGCATATTCGGCCGCGCTGCCGGTGTCGCCGCTGGTGGCACCCAGGATGTTCAGCGTCTCGCCGCGGCGCGCCAGTTCGTACTCGAACAGGTTGCCAAGCAGCTGCATCGCCATGTCCTTGAAGGCCAGCGTCGGACCATTGGACAAGGCTTCCAGATACAGCGGCGCGGCACCGGCATGCTTGTCGCTCTTGTCGACCAGCGGCCGCAGCGGCACGATGGCGTCGGTTCCGAATATTTCCGGGGTATAGGTGCGCCGGCAGATGTCGCGCAAGTCGTCGCTGGGAATGTCGTCGATATACAGCGACAGGATCTCGAACGCGAGTTCGGCATACGGCAGGCCGCGCCAGCGTGTCAGCGTGGCATCGTCCACCCGGGGATAGGACTCGGGCAGGTACAGGCCACCGTCGGGTGCCAGGCCTTCCAGCAGGATGTCGCAGAAGTGTTGTCCGCCAGCATGCCCGCGGGTAGAGATGTAACGCATCAGGCCAACTCCTCCTTGCGGATGCGGGTGATCGGCTGCAACACGCTGGGCAGCGCCTGCATCAATGCCAGCGCTTCGTTCATCGTGCCTTCGCGGGTGTCGTGCGTCAGGATGATCAGGTCGGTCTGCGCGATCTGCGTGCCATCACCTTCGGTCTGGATCTCGTCCGCCTCGCGCTGCAGCAAGGCGTCGATGCTGATGCCGGCGTCGGCCAGGATGCCGGTCACCCGAGACAACACGCCCGTCTCGTCTGCCACCCGCAGGCGCAGGTAATACGCGGTCACGACGTCGGCCATCGGCAACACCGGCAGGTCGCTCATCGCATCCGGATGGAAGGCCAGGTGCGGCACGCGCTGCGCGGCGTCCGCCGTGTGCAGCCGGGTGACGTCGACCAGGTCGGCGATCACCGCGCTGGCGGTCGGCTCGCTACCGGCACCCTTGCCGTAATACAAGGTGGTGCCGACGGCATCGCCCTGCACCACTACCGCGTTCATCGCACCCTCGACATTGGCAATCAGGCGCTTGGCCGGCACCAGGCTCGGGTGCACACGCAACTCGATGCCGCGCAAGGCACCGGTGGCGGCATCGGTGCTGCGCTTGGTGATGCCCAGCAGCTTGATGCGATACCCGAGTTGCTCCGCGTAGCGGATGTCCTGGCCGGCCAGCGCGGTGATTCCCTCGACATAGGCCTTGTCGAACTGCACCGGGATGCCGAATGCGATTGCCGACATCAGCGTGATCTTGTGCGCTGCGTCCACGCCTTCGATGTCGAAGGTCGGATCGGCCTCGGCGTAACCCAGGCGCTGCGCCTCCTTGAGCACCTCATCGAAGTCCAGGCCCTTGTTGCGCATTTCGCTCAGGATGAAGTTGGTCGTGCCGTTGATGATGCCGGCGACCCACTGGATGCTGTTGGCGGTCAAACCCTCGCGCAAGGCCTTGATGATCGGAATGCCGCCGGCCACTGCGGCCTCGAACGCCACCATCACGCCCTTGGCATGGGCCGCGGCGAATATTTCAGTGCCATGCACCGCGAGCAAGGCCTTGTTTGCCGTCACCACATGCTTGCCGGCGGCGATCGCCTCCATGACCAGCTGGCGCGCTATGCCATAACCGCCGATGAGTTCGACCACGATGTCGATGTCCGGATTCGCGATCACCGCACGTGCATCGTTGACAACCTTGACGTCGTCGCCGACCAGGGCCTGTGCGCGCGCCACGTCGAGATCGGCCACCATCGTGATGGCAATGCCCCGACCGGCACGGCGGCAGATCTCGGCCTGGTTGCGTTTGAGCACGCTGAAGGTGCCGCTGCCGACGGTGCCTATGCCCAGCAGCCCTACTTGGATCGGGTTCATTCAGAAAATCTTTATCGGTTGATGGATGGAAAGGGATGTAGCGCGCCGCGTCAGGCGCGGCTGCGTGCGGCCACCAGCTTCACGGCGGCCTGCGCGCGTTCGCGTTCGTCTTCGTGGCGCTTGCGGTAGTGCTCGAGGAAGCGGGCAATACGCCCGATCGCCTCGCGCAGATCGTCTTCGTGCGGCAGGAACACGATGCGGAAATGATCCGGACTGGCCCAGTTGAAGCCGGTGCCCTGCACCAGCATGACCTTGGTTTCCTGCAGCATCTCGAGGATGAAGGCCTGGTCATCCCGGATCGGGTAGATGTCCGGGTCGAGCCTGGGGAACATGTACAGCGCCGCCACCGGCTTGACGCAACTCACGCCCGGAATCGCGGTGATCAGCTCGTAGGCCAGGTCGCGCTGGCGGCGCAGTCGACCACCTTCGCAGATCAGGTCGTTGATGCTCTGGTAACCGCCCAGTGCGGTCTGGATCGCCCACTGGCCCGGCACGTTCGGACACAGGCGCAGGTTCGACATCATGTTCAGGCCGTCGATGTAGTCCTTGGCGACGAACTTGTCGCCGGACACCACCATCCAGCCGGCGCGATAGCCGCAGGAGCGATAGCTCTTGCTCAGGCTGTTGAAGGTCAGGGTCAGCACATCGTCGCTGAGCGAGCCGATCGCGGTATGCCTGGCGCCGTCGTACAGGATCTTGTCGTAGACCTCGTCGGC
>JBFJZP010000457.1:0-3291 GCA_041622095.1 Burkholderiaceae bacterium
GCTCCCGCCTGGTCGCCGAAGGTCTGCCCTACAGCACGCCGGTGGCCGACATCATGACTGCCGATCCGGTGGTGATGCGACACGACCAGCAAGTGTTCGAGGCGATCCTGGCGATGTTGCAGCACAAGGTGCATCACCTGCCGGTGCTGCGCCAGCACAAGCCGCTGGGCGTGATCGCCTTGTCCGACGTGTTGCGCCATGAGTCACAGAGCAGCCTGTTCGTCGTCGGCAGCATTGCCAAGCAGAACGACGTGGACGCACTGGCCGCGTTATCGTCCGACGTGCGGGCCTGTTTCCAGCGCCTGGCCGAGCAGGACACCAGTTCGCGGGTGATCGGCAGCACCATGGCCCTGATCGGCCGTGGCTTCAAGCAACGCCTGCTGGAACTGGCCGAGCAAAAACTCGGCCCGCCTCCGGTGCCTTATTGTTTCCTGGCCCTGGGCTCGATGGCCCGGCATGAACAGCTGGTGGTGACCGACCAGGACAACGCGCTGGTGCTCGACGACAGCTTCGATGCCACGCAGCATGACGACTACTTCCAGCAACTGGCGGCATTCGTCAGCGACGGCCTTGCGCGCTGCGGCTACAGCTATTGCACCGGCGACGTGATGGCGACGAACACCCGCTGGCGCCAGAGCCTGCGTGTGTGGCAGGACACCTTTCGCCAGTGGATCGAACAACCGACACCGGAGACCCTGTTGGCCGCCAGCATCTTCTTCGATGTCGACGGGGTCTGGGGCCGGACCGATTTTTCCGAGCAACTGCGCACTTTGATCGCCGAAGCAGCACCGGCCAATACCCGCTTCCTGGCCTGCATGGCACGCAATGCGCTGCTGCGCACACCACCACTGGGTTTCTTCAAGGACTTCGTGCTCGAGCCCGACGGCCGGCATGCCAACGCGATCAACCTGAAGCGGCGCGGCACCGCTCCGATGGTCGACCTGATCCGGGTGCACGCGCTGGCCATCGGTTCCCGCGCGCGCAACTCGTTCGACCGGCTGCGCGACGTGATCGCCGCCGACATCCTGCCGAAAGGGCGCGGACAGGACCTGCATGACGCGCTGGAGTTCATCTCGATGGTGCGTATCCGCAACCAGGCGAACGACATGGCGGCGGGGCTGGAGCCGGACAATAGCATCGAGCCGGAGAAGTTGTCGGAGTTCGAGCGCAAGAGCCTGCGCGACGCATTCCAGATCCTGAACCAGGCGCAAACCTACCTGAAGTTCCGCTACCAGCCCGGTCGGGTCGCCTGAGGTCCTGCGCATGTTGAATGCCAGCATGTTGCAGGGCGCGGGAACGGCGCAGGCAGGAGCGCCGGACTGGCCGGCGCAGTTCCGCGCCCTGGCCGAACAGGCAAGTGACGCCCGGCTGAAAAAATACTATGCGGCCGGCGCCCCCGATCCCGAGACGCCCTTGGCGCAGACTCCGCTGATCGCGCTGGACGTGGAAACCACCGGACTGGACCCGGCCACCGACGGCATCGTCAGCATCGGGCTGGTGCCGATGCAACTCGACCGCATCCTGAGCAGCCGCTCCCGGCACTGGATCGTGAAGCCGCGCGCGACGCTGGGCGCCGAATCGGTCACCATCCACGGCATCACCGACAGCCAGGTCCAGCATGCGCCGGACCTGGACCAGATCCTGGGCGAACTGCTGGACGTCATCGCCGGTCATGTACTGGTGGTGCATTGCCGCGACATCGAGCGCCACTTTCTCAACGCGGCTCTCGCATCCCGCATCGGCGAAGGCATCCGGTTCCCGGTGGTCGACACGATGGAGCTCGAGGCCCGCATGCACCGGGACCAGCCGCGCAGCATGGTCGATCGCCTGCTCGGCCGCAAGCCGCCCTGGGTGTCGATTCGGCTGGCCGACAGCCGCGCGCGTTATGGCTTGCCGCGTTACCGACCGCACCACGCCATGACCGAGGCGCTGGCCAGCGCGGAGCTGCTGCAGGCGCAGGTGGCGCATCACTATGCGCCGGAGGTCCCGATCCGTGCACTGTGGCAATGACCGGCCGCGTGGGCGCCGTCTGGCATCGGTTTGTCAGCGCATCGTCAAACCCGTAGACTGGGTCTGACCCTTCTTTCACTCTCTGAGGGACCATTGCCATGAACAACCATGTCTACAAATCGCTTGAACTGACCGGTTCGTCGACCGTCGGCAGCGACGATGCCATCCGTACGGCGATCGCCAAGGCGCATGCGTCCGTGCGCAACATCCAGTGGTTTACCGTCCTGGAGACCCGCGGCCATGTCGTCGACGGAAAAGTCGCGCACTGGCAGGTGACGATCAAGGTCGGATTCACGCTCGAATAATCCCGGCAAGCCGCCGCGCCCGCACGACCCGGCCCGGCCCGACTTGGCTGGCGCCGCCAGGTGCACTGGCGACGCGCGCATCCGGACGTTCAGTGAACCGCCGGTCCCTGGACGTGCTGGTCGAACAGGATATGGTTGCCATCCGGGTCCACCGCCACGAAACTGGCCGGCCCGGAGGTCTTCTCGTCGGCTTCGCGCTTGAGCGAAACGCCCTGGGCCTTGAGCCGGCGCTGGATCTCCCGCACGTCCACATACGCCGGCAGTCGGTGCGCATTCTGGTCCCAACCCGGGTTGAACGTCAGCATGTTGCGCTCGATCGTGCCCTGGAACAGTCCGATCGCGGCATCACCATTTTTCATGACAAGCCAGTTCTTAGATGCATCACCGGCGAAAACCGAGAAACCGAGCTTCTCGTAAAAGGCGCGCGAGGTCGCAAGATCCTTCACTGCCAGGCTGATGGAAAAGTTACCGAGTTCCATGGTGTCCTCCACTCGTCTCGTCGATCGCTGTCGCAGGATTGCCGCGTTCGACGCCGTCACACAAGGTGAGAGACGCAGGCGTCCTGCTGGTGCCGCACGGTCGAAACATACGGCGTCGACAGGATCGCCTACCCGTGGCTGCCTGTTGCCAGGGTGACACGGGCGCTCTCACAGCCCGCATGGCCCTCGGCGCCGTTGTTGATTGCCACGAACCTGATTGCAGGCTCTGGCGCTGTCGCCTGGGGCCACCTTGACAGCGTACGTCCGGATCCGGCCCTTGGCAAGCCGGTCGGATTCCGGCTTCCCGGCTACCTAGCGACTCGCGAGCACGCTGCGCCTGAGCGCATCAAACCCGTCTTCAACGAAGTCATAGGCCATGTTTGGCTTCGGATCAGGCGGTCCCTCGGGTCCCCATTCGTCTGGTCGCCGAACAAAGGCGGTACGAAACCCCGCCTGGTGCGCCGCGTTGAGGTCGAAGTTGTGGCAGGCCACCATCA
>JBFJZP010000458.1:0-3291 GCA_041622095.1 Burkholderiaceae bacterium
GCCAGCGGTGCGCACGGCGCACCCTGCGCCCTTCCCGCGTTAGTCGCCCACCCAGCCCCAGAGGCGCTGTTGGCATAAAACCGGCTAGCCTTCAGTCATCCCTTTGCCTCTCGACGGGCTCATAACCGAATCGCATGACAAACACCTGACCACAGAGTCAAATATTTGTTGACCCCAAAGTCAGAAAACTCTAGATTTGCCCCATGCCAAGCCGTGTGGAAACGCTGTGCCATCGCGCCCAGTCGTTTCAGCAGAGCCTGATACGAGAACAATAAAGTGCCTGGAGGTCGTCCTTGATCCAGTTTTTACTCAACCGGGAGCTGCGCACCGAGCATGCCCTGGACCCCAACGTCACCGTGCTCCAGTACTTGCGCGAGCACGCCGGCAAACCCGGTACCAAAGAAGGCTGCGCCTCCGGCGACTGCGGTGCCTGCACCGTGGTGGTCGGCGAGCTGGACGGCGAGCGCGTGCGTTATCGCACGCTCAACTCCTGCCTGACCTTCGTTTCGTCCCTGCACGGCAAGCAGCTGATCAGCGTCGAAGATCTCAAGCACCAGGGCCGGCTGCACAGCGTGCAACAGGCCATGGTCGACTGCCATGGTTCGCAATGCGGCTTCTGCACCCCGGGCTTCGTCATGTCGCTGTTCGCCCTGCAGAAGAACAGCAGCGGCTTCGACAAGGCCGACACCCTGGAGGCCCTGGCCGGCAACCTGTGCCGTTGTACCGGCTATCGACCGATCATCGATGCCGCCGAGCAGGCCTGCTGCCAGAAGCAACCGGATCAGTTCGACGCAGCCGAAGCACAGACCGTCGAGCAGTTGAAAGCCATCGCCCCGCGCGATACCGCCGAGCTCAATAGCGGCGACAAGCGCTGCCTGCTGCCGCTGACCGTGGCCGACCTGGCCGACCTCTACGCCGCCAATCCCGAGGCGCGCCTGCTCGCCGGCGGCACCGACCTGGCCCTGGAAGTCACCCAGTTCCACCGCGAACTGCCGGTGATGATCTACGTCGGCCATATCGAAGCCATGAAGCGCGTGGAATTCACCGCCGAGCACATCGAAATCGGCGCGGCCACCGCGCTGTCCGACTGCTACGCCGCGCTGGCCAAGGAATACCCGGACTTCGGCGAACTGCTGCACCGCTTCGCCTCCCTGCAGATCCGCAACCAGGGCACCCTGGGCGGCAATATCGGCAACGCCTCGCCGATTGGCGACGCCCCGCCGCTGCTGATCGCCCTGGGTGCGCAGATCGTCCTGCGCAAAGGCAACGACACCCGCAGCCTGCCGATCGAGGACTACTTCCTCGACTACAAGGTGACTGCCCGTCAGGAAGCCGAATTTATCGAGAAGATCATCGTGCCGCGCGCCCAGCGAACCCAGGCGTTCCGCGCCTACAAGGTGTCCAAGCGCCTGGACGACGACATTTCCGCGGTCTGCGCCGCCTTCAACCTGCGTGTCGAAGACGGTGTGGTGCAGGACGCGCGCATCGCCTTCGGCGGCATGGCCGCCATCCCCAAGCGCGCCAGTGCCTGCGAAGCCGCACTCAAGGGCGCGGTGTTCAACCAGGCGCAGATCGAGCGCGCCTGCGCCGCCCTGGCCGAGGACTTCACCCCGCTCAGCGATTTCCGCGCCAGCAAGGAATACCGCCTGCTCACCGCGCAGAACCTGCTGCGCAAATTCTTCCTCGAGCTCAACGCTCCCGAAGTCGAAACCCGGGTGACCGCCTATGTCTAACCATCACGTATTGAAAACCCAGGAAGAACTGGCCGAGCTGTTCCGCGCCGATATCACCACCGGCGTCGGCCGCAGCGTCAAGCACGAGAGTGCGGACAAGCATGTCTCCGGCGAAGCGGTGTACGTCGACGACCGCCTGGAATTCCCCAATCAGCTGCACGTCTATGCGCGCATGAGCGATCGCGCCCACGCCCGCATCGTCAGCATCGACACCGCGCCCTGCTATGCGATTCCCGGTGTGGCCATCGCCATCACCAGCAAGGACGTACCCGGCCAGCTGGATATCGGCCCGGTGGTCGCCGGCGATCCGCTGCTGGCCGATGGCAAGGTCGAATACGTCGGCCAGGTGGTGATCGCGGTCGCCGCCGACAGCCTGGAAATCGCGCGCAAGGCGGCCATGGCCGCGATCATCGAATACGAAGACCTGGAACCGGTGCTGGACGTGGTCGATGCGCTGCGCAAGAAGCATTTCGTCCTCGACAGTCACCAGCACAAGATCGGCGACTCCACCGCCGAATTGGCCACCGCGCCGCAGCGTCTACAAGGCAGCCTGCATATCGGCGGCCAGGAACACTTCTATCTGGAGACGCAGATCTCCTCGGTGATGCCCAGCGAAGATGGCGGCATGATCGTCTACACCTCGACGCAGAACGCCACCGAAGTGCAGAAACTGGTCGCCGAAGTGCTCGGCGTGCCGATGCACAAGATCGTCATCGACATGCGCCGCATGGGCGGCGGTTTCGGCGGCAAGGAAACCCAGGCTGCAGGCCCGGCCTGCCTGTGCGCGGTGATCGCGCACCTCACCGGCCGGCCGACCAAGATGCGCCTGCCGCGCGTCGACGACATGCAGATCACCGGCAAACGCCACCCCTTCTATGTCGAGTACGACGTCGGCTTCGACGACGACGGCCTGCTGCACGGCATCGAAATCGAGCTGGCCGGTAACTGCGGCTACTCGCCGGACCTGTCCGGCTCCATCGTCGACCGTGCGATGTTCCACTCGGACAACGCCTACTTCCTCGGCAACGCCACCATCAACGGCCATCGCTGCAAGACCAACACCGCCTCGAACACCGCCTACCGCGGTTTCGGTGGCCCACAGGGGATGGTCGCCATCGAAGAAATCATGGACGCGGTGGCGCGCAAGCTGGGCAAGGACCCGCTGGAAGTGCGCAAGCTCAACTACTACGGCAAGACCGAGCGCAACGTCACCCACTACCATCAGACCGTCGAACACAACGTCATCCACGAGATGACCGCCGAGCTGGAAGCCAGCAGCGAATACACCAAGCGCCGTGAAGAAATCCGTGCGTTCAACGCCAAGAGCCCGGTATTGAAGAAAGGCCTGGCACTGACCCCGGTGAAATTCGGCATCAGCTTTACCGCCACCTTCCTCAACCAGGCCGGCGCGCTGATCCATATCTACACCGACGGCAGCATCCACCTGAACCACGGCGGCACCGAGATGGGCCAGGGCCTGAATACCAAGGTCGCGCAGATCGTCGCCGAGGTGCTGCAGGTGGATATCTCGCGCATCCAGATCACCGCCACCAACACC
>JBFJZP010000459.1:0-3282 GCA_041622095.1 Burkholderiaceae bacterium
CAGCGCCGCGCGGGCTTCGAACAGACCGTACAACTCCCGGCCCTTGCTGAACACCGGTGTTTCCGGTGAATTCAGGTACTTGGGCTTGTCGTCGCCAAGCACCCGTCCGCCGAAACCGATGCATTCACCCTTGACGTTGCGGATCGGAAACATCAGGCGGTCGCGGAAACGGTCATAGCGCTTTTCCTCGTCCGCGTCCTCCTGGTTCAGGATCACCAGCCCGCTCTCGACCAGCAGCGGATCGTCATAGTTCGGGAACACGCTGGCCAGGCTGCGCCAGCCCGCGGGGGCATAACCCAGGCCGAAGCGGCGCGCAATGTCGCCACTCAGGCCGCGGCCCTTGCAGTAGGCGACCGCCCTGGGCGAGTCCTTCAGGTGTCGGCGGTAGGACTCGCCGGCTTTCTCGAGCACGCCGGTCAAGGTGTCCTGCTTTTCGCGCTGCTCGGCAGCACGCGCCCGCTGCTGCGGCGATACATCCTCTTCCGGCACCTGCATGCCGTATTGCCCGGCCAGATCCTTGACCGCCTCGACGAAACCCATGCCGGCATGGTCCATCAGGAAGCTGATGGCGTTGCCGTTCTTGCCGCAACCGAAGCAGTGGTAGAACTGCTTGCTCGGGCTGACCGTGAACGATGGCGACTTCTCGGAATGGAACGGACACAGGCCGGAGAAGTTGGCGCCGGTCTTCTTGAGCGGCACATAACGCCCGACGATGTCCACCACGTCGGCGCGCGCGACGAGTTCCTGGATGAAGGACTGGGGAATGGACACGGTCTGATTTTCGGCGCATCGCGGCTGCGATGTGCGCGCTGCGGTTTACAGGGCGGCGGGAAACGCCAAGCCGTATTGGCTGCACATCGGCGCCAGCATCGGCGCGATGCTCGGGTGCAAGGCCACCCCTTGTTCCTGCTGCTGGCGCCGGCGCTGCATTCCGGCCTGGCCGGGAAGCCGGACCGCCGCGCCTCCGGGCCGGGGCGGGTTGTCCTTGCAGGCCTTGGCCAGCCAGTCCATCTGACGCAGGAAGGCATCCTTGCCGCCATAGGCGTCGGGATCATGGATCGTGATGTAGACCGTTGCACCCCAGCCCTCACGCGGGTCGGCGCGGCCGTGACCCGCCAATGCCGCCGTCAAGGCCTCGACCGTCAGGCCCAGGCCGTAGCCCTTGTGGCCGTAGCTCAAGCCGCCGATCGGCAGAATCGTGCCGGGTGGATCCTGCGCCAGCACCGCCGGATCGTTCGTCGGCTGGCCCTGGGCGTCCATCAACCAGGGTTCGGCGAACTTCTCGCCGGCCGCGGCCTTGCGATTGCTCATGCCGTTGGTGGTGATCGAGGCCGAGATGTCGATCAGCACCGGACCGTCGGACGTGGGGAAACCGATCGCGATCGGATTGGGCGTCATCACGGCACGGGTTCCGCCGAACGGCGCCACGCTGGCGGTGTTCGGGTCGGAGCAGGCGACCACGCCGAGCATGCCTTCTTCCGCGATACGCATCAGGTAGACCGCCAGGCAGGCGATATGGTGGCTGCGCCGGATCACCATCGACGACAGTCCGAACTCGCGCGCGGCCGGGATCATGCGATCGAGCGCCAGTTCCAGCAACCAGGGGCCGGGCAGGCGTTTCCCGTCCCACAACATCGCGGCCGGCTTGGCATTGATCTGCTGCGGTTCGCCGCTGCGCGCCATGCGTCCTTGTTCGATTTCGCGCAGATATGGCGCGAGCAGCGCCAGGCCATGGGTATCGTGCCCGAGCAGGTCGCCGTCGCACAAGGTGCGGGCGACACTGGCGGCGGGTGCGGGGTCGAGACCGGCCGCAATCAGCAGGTCGCGCGCCATTTGCTGGAGCGCCTGTGCGCTGTATCGTGCAGTCATGAAGAGCCTTTTCGGGTACGGAGTCGGAATTTGCTCTAATCATGCCAGACCACTTGTGCGTGGCACTGCAGACTGCGAGAGGAGACAACAGATGACCGGCATTTTTGACCAGGACCTGGAGCGCAATGCGGCCAACCATGCGCCGCTCACGCCCTTGTCCTTCATCGAGCGAACCGCCGAGGTATATCCGGGGCGACTGGCCATCGTGCATGGCGACTTGCGCCGCAGTTGGGCCGAGACGTACCGGCGTTGCCGCCAGTTGGCCAGCGCCTTGCAGGCCCAGGGGGTGGGCAAGGGCGACACGGTCGCGGCGATGTTGCCCAATACCCCGCCGATGGTCGAGGCCCATTTCGGGGTGCCGATGGCCGGCGCCGTGCTCAATGCGCTCAATACCCGGCTCGACGCGCCGTCGATCGCCTTCATGCTCGACCATGGCGAGGCCCGCGTCGTCCTGGTGGACACCGAGTTTGCCGGCGTCATGCGCGAGGCCATCGCGCTGCGTCAACGCACCGAGCCCTTGCTGGTGATCGACGTGGCCGATGCGGTGTTCGGCGCGGGGCTGTCGATCGGGTCGCTCGAATACGAGGATTTCCTGCGCCAGGGTGATCCGGCGTTTGCCTGGCAACTGCCGGACGACGAATGGGACGCGATCGCGCTCAACTACACCAGCGGTACCACCGGAAACCCCAAGGGCGTGGTCTACCATCACCGCGGC
Organism: Burkholderiaceae bacterium; assembly: GCA_041622095.1. GTDB lineage: Bacteria > Pseudomonadota > Gammaproteobacteria > Burkholderiales > Burkholderiaceae_C > CAISIP01. The sequence goes on from JBFJZP010000459.1 coordinate 2,585, forward strand.
TCCGCCATCAATGCGATCTCCAACATCCTGGAATGGGACATGGGCAAGCATCCGGTCTATCTGTGGACCTTGCCGATGTTCCATTGCAACGGCTGGTGTTTCCCCTGGACGATCGCCGCGCGTGCCGGTGTCAATGTCTGCCTGCGCAAGGTCGAAGCGCAGGCCGTCTTCGATGCGATGCGGGCCCATGGCGTGACCCATTACTGCGGTGCGCCGATCGTCCATGGCCTGCTGGTCAATTCTCCGGACGTCCTGAAGCAGGGCTTGCCGCCGGGCATCAAGGCGATGGTCGCGGGCGCCGCACCACCGGCGTCGATGATCGAGGGTATGGAGAACATGGGTTTCGACCTGACCCATGTCTACGGCTTGACCGAGGTCTACGGCCCCGCAACGGTCTGCGCCCGCGACCCGAAGTGGGATGCGCTGGACATTGGCGAGCGGGCCCGCCTGAATGCACGCCAGGGGGTGCGGTACCACCTGGAGCGCGACGTGCGCGTGCTGGACCCTGCAACCATGGAGCCTGTGCCGCAGGACGGCGAAACCATGGGCGAGATCATGTTCCGCGGCAACATCGCGATGAAAGGTTACCTGAAGAATCCCAAGGCGACGCAGGATGCGTTTGCCGGGGGCTGGTTTCACAGTGGCGACCTGGCGGTGATGTACCCGGATGGGTACATGAAGATCAAGGACCGCAGCAA
>JBFJZP010000460.1:0-3282 GCA_041622095.1 Burkholderiaceae bacterium
ACATCCTGTTCGGCACCCATGGCCAGTACTCGGTGTCGGGCGCCAAGCGCCTGGCGCGCCGGATAGAAAAATACGATCCCCTGTGGTTCGAGGAGCCGACCCCGCCCGAGCGCCCGGAGATGATGGCCGAGGTGGCGCGCCACACCAGCATTCCGGTGGCCACCGGCGAGCGGCTGTGCACCAAGTATGAATTTGCGCGGGTGCTGGAGACCGGCGCGGCCACGATCCTGCAGCCGAACCTGGGACGGGTCGGCGGCATCCTGGAGGCCAAGAAGATCGCCGCCATGGCCGAGGCGCAATACGCCCAGGTGGCGCCGCACCTGTATTGCGGCCCGGTGGTCGCCGCCGCCAACATCCAGCTGGCCGCGTGTATACCGAACTTCCTGATCCTGGAGAGCATCCAGCAACTCGGCGGCTTCCATGAAAAGCTGCTGAAGAAGAAGATCCAGTGGGAAGACGGCTACGTGATCCCGAGCAAGGAGCCGGGCCTGGGTGTGGAACTGAACGAAGAGGTGGCACTCGCCCATCCGTACACCGGCAAGGCGCTGCACCTGGAGATGGCGCAGCATCCATTGGGTTATTACTGAGACATCCTGGGACAGACCGAGCCACACGAAGTGGGCGAGCCCTGTCCCCGACACTGCGTGGGACGCCCGTTTCCGGGTGTCCCACGCACAAGCCCTGACCGGGAGAGAACCGCATGAAAACCTACCAGAACTTCATCGCCAACCAGTGGCTGGCATCACCCGACAAGGCCTCGTTCAGCGTCGACAACCCGGCCACCGAAGAAGTGGTCGCGCAGGTCGACCTGGCCAGCCAGGAGCAGGTACAACAGGCCTGTGACGCCGCCGCCAAGGCCCAACGCGCCTGGCGCAAGACGCCGGCCATCGCCCGCGCCGACTTCATGCGCCGGCTGACCGATGCACTGGTGGCGCGCAAGGACGCGATCGGCGCCGCACTCGCGCTGGAATCCGGCAAGAGCCTGGAAGACGCGACCAACGAGGCGGTGTACGCGGCCGACATCACGCGTTACCACGCCGAATGGGCGCGGCGCATCGAAGGCGAGGTGATCCCCAGCGACAGCCCGTCGGAGAACCTGGTGCTGCACCGCGAGCCGATCGGCGTCGTCGCCTGCCTGATCCCGTTCAACTACCCGGTCTACACGCTGCTGCGCAAGATCGCGCCGGCGCTGATCACCGGCAACACCGTCGTCGTGCGGCCCAGCAACCACACGCCGTGCTGCGCCTTCGAGATCGCGCAGGCGGTACTCGACGCCGGCCTGCCACCGGGCGTGGTCAACATCATGGCAATGGACCATGACGCGGCGGAGACCATGTGCACCCATGCCAAGGTCGGCATGATCACCTTGACCGGCAGCGTTGCCGCCGGCCGGCGCATGCTGGATTTCTCCAAGGTCAACATCGCCCGCGTATCGCTGGAGATGGGTGGCAAGACGCCGGCCATCATCACACCCAGCGCCGACCTGGACGCGGCCATCGCCGCCATCGTCGGCTCCAAGACCACGCACTGCGGCCAGCTGTGCACCGCGGTGGAACGTGTCTATGTGCAACGCGCCTTGCACGACCAGGTGGTGAATCGCCTGCGCGACGCGCTGCAAGCCCGCAACTTCGGCGACCGCGCCGCGAACCCGGGCCACATGGGCCCGCTCAACAGCGCCGCCAGCCGCCAGGCCATCCACGACATGGTGCAGCGCGCCGTGGCCGACGGCGCCCAGCTCGAATGTGGCGGCACGCTGCCGAGCAGCGGCAAAGGATATTTCTATCCGCCCACGCTGCTCAGCGGCCTGCGCCAGGACGCGGAAGTGGTGCAACAGGAAACCTTCGGACCGGTGCTCTGCGTCTTGCCCTATGACGACTTCGACGATGCCCTGGCCCTGGCCAGCGACCACCAGTACGGCCTGGCCTCGGTGCTGTTCAGCAACGACTACCGGGAAGTGATGCGGGCCGGCAACGAAATCGAAGCCGGCGAGCTCTACATCAACCGCACCCCGGCCGACCCCTACCAGGGCTACCACGCCGGCTGGAAACGCTCCGGGCTGGGTGGCGACGATGGCAAGCATGGCATGCTGGAGTTCACGCAGACGCGGCTGGTGGTGATGCCTTACTGAGACATCACCGGTCGGGCCAGGAGCATGCACAGCAATTCCTGCTCTGGCACCCACTGACGCGGCCTCGTGCGTCTGCCGCCAGAGGCGCGGTGGGGCAGGCGCCGAAAGTCGCCCGGACCGATCCCGGCTGGGGCAGGCTCACAGCTGGAACGCCAGCCAGCGCACCAGCCCCTCCCCGAGTTCGCGCACCAGCCCCGGATGTTGGCCGCGGTACAGCTCGGCACTCGCGCGGTGGTGATCGATCCATTGCTCGAAGCGGGCGACCTCGGCCGGCTCGAAGAACGCCACCATCAACTCGAAGTTCAGGAACAGGCTGCGTTCATCCAGATTGGCGGATCCGACCAGGGCCAGGTTGGCATCGATGACAACCGCCTTGGCATGCACCATCCCCGGCACCAGCCAGACCCGGCCTCCGGCTGCGGTGAGTTCGCGTAATGCCGCATGCCGCGCCTGGTCTGCCAGCCGGTGGTTGGAGTGGCGCGGCAGCACCAGGTCGACCTGCACCTGGCGCCGGGCGGCCAGCGTCAAGGCCATCAGCAGCACCGCGTCCGGAACGAAGTAGGGCGTGATCGCGAGGATGCGGGTGTGCGCGGCAAAGCAGCTCGAGACCAGCAGCGCATACAAGGTGTCGTCATGCTGGTCGGGGCCGCTGGCGATCAACTGGGTGCGGCTGCCTCCGGTCACCTCGGCGAACGGACCGGTCGCCGGTGTATGGGTCCTGGGGCGGCCGGTGGCGAATGCCCAGTCCTGGTCGAATTGCTGCTGCGTCTGCTGCGCCAGTGCGCCGGAAAAATCGAAACTCAGGTCGACCCAGGGCTTCTTGCGCCACAACGGCGACGGATCGCCGACAAAATACTCCGCCGCCAGGTTGCGCCCGCCGGTCCAGGTGCGGCAACCGTCGGCAATCACCAGCTTGCGGTGGTTGCGCAGATTGGTGCGCCCCGGCAACACCGAGCTGAAGGGCGAGATGAACAAGGTCACCGACACGCCGGCCGCGCGCAGCCTGCGGGTCTCGATCGGCCCCCCAAGATATACGCCGATGCCGTCGACCAGCAGCCGCACCCGTACGCCGTCGCGCGCGCGCTGCATCAAGGTGTCCTGCAGCTCCCGGCCCAGCACATCATGGCCGACCAGGAAGGTGCAGATATCCAGCG
>JBFJZP010000461.1:0-3281 GCA_041622095.1 Burkholderiaceae bacterium
ATCTCAGCAGCCGGGCGATGGCGCCGAACTGCGACAGCGGCGGGCGTCGGGTGCGGCGGAAACAGCTTGTCTCTGTCATTCTCTTTTTCGGACGGTTCTGGGGCAAGGTTCTGTCACCTGCCCTCGTACAGCCGATAGCCGAAAAACAAGACGCCAGGACGCCATGCGTATTGTGGCAGCGCCCTGCCTGCATGTGCACCGCCCGACAGGGGCGACTCACCATGCCCGATCGTTATATTAACCCAGGCGATTGCAGGAACCCCATGCCCCGGTCTTCGCGCACCTGCGGCTTGATCCGGTGTTCCGCCTCCAGTTGATCCAGGAAGTCGGCCGCGCTCATCGTGTCGCCCAGGATCTCGGCTTGCCGTTTGACGGCGGCGAAGTCACCCGGGCACAGATGATCGAGCGCGGCCAGGCGCTGGCGCTGCGCATGCGCCAGAACCGACGCGTCGCCGTCCAGCGCTTCGGTCACGAACATCTGCAGCCGCTGCTCGCGCGTCAGTGGCATGAACCGGATCTTGAACGTGAAGCGGCGCAGCGCCGCCTGGTCGATGCGCTCGAGCAGATTCGTGGTGCAGATGAACACGCCGTCGAAGCGCTCCATGCCCTGCAACATTTCGTTGACCTCGGTCACTTCGTAGCTGCGCTGCGCGCCCCGGCGGTCCTGCAGGAAGCTGTCGGCCTCGTCGAGCAGCAATATCGCCTTCTCGGCCTGAGCGTCGCGGAACATCGCGGCCATCTGCTGTTCCGTCTCGCCCACGTACTTGCTCATCAGGTCGCTGGCCTGGCGGATCATCAGCGGCCTGTCCAGCGATTGCGCGATGTGCTCGGCCAGCGCCGTCTTGCCGGTACCCGGCGGCCCGTGGAAACACAGCGTGCCGTGGCCGCGCGCACGCAGGGCCTGGACGATCCGCGGCAATGCGAAGCGGCACTCGACGTTCAGGTTGGCGATGTCGTACTGCGTGACCATGCGGCTGTTGGCGTCCGGCTCGGAATTCTGGCCCAGTGCGTGGTCGGCATTGCGCAACTGGCGCTCGATCAGCTGCTCGGAGACCGTGCTGTCCGACACCGCCTCGTCAGCCGACCGGGCCAGGCCGGCGAAGCGCACCGCGGTGCGGATCTGGGCTGGCGTCAGGCCCTTGCGCGAGGCCAGCCGGGCGACAAAGGCATCGGACACTGCCACGCCCTCGAGCGTCTTGCGCACGACGCCTTCGCGCGCACCCGGCGGTGGCGACTTGAGTTCCAGGTGGTAGGCGAAACGACGCCGGAACGCCGGATCGATCTGTTCGATCCGGTTGGTGACCCAGATCGTCGGCACGTTGTTCGACTCCAGGATCTGGTTCACCCAGGCCTTGCCGCTGACGCTGCCGTTGCTCGGTGCGGCGACCTGCTCGGCGCGTGCCAGCAATTGCGCCGCCTCGCTCGAGATCGGCGGGAACACGTCCTCCACCTCGTCGAACAACAAGGCGGCGTTCTCGCTGCCCTTGAGGAATACCTGGGCGATCTGCAGCGAGCGATAACGGTCGCGGCCGCTCAGCGAGTTGCCGTCGCGGTCGGCGTATTCGACCTCGAACAGCTCCAGGCCGGCTGCCTGCGCCACCACCTTGGCCAGCTCGGTCTTGCCGGTTCCGGGCGGTCCGTAGAGCAGGATGTTGACGCCGGACTCCTTGCGCGCCACCGCGTTGCCCAGCAAGGTACACAAGACCTGGGCATCGTCGCGCACGAAGGAGAAGTCGCTGGCGCTTAGCGTGCTCTTGCTCGCTGGCCGTGTGAAAACCGCCATCAGTTCGGCGCGATCACGGTATTCGCGCATCAGCACCGGCGGCAACTTCTCGCTGACCTTCATCAGGTCGGCCAGGTCGGTGATGTTGTGCTCGGAGATCAGGTTCTCGACCAGGCCGATGCGCTCGAGCCGCGAACCCGCGCGCAAGGCCTCGCCGACCTCGCTGGCGTTGACCTGGGCCAGTTCGGCGATCGCGGCATAGGCCTCCGGCGCGTTGCTCACCTTGAACTCGACCAGGATGCTGCGCAGGTCGCGCTGGTAACGCGCCAGCGTGCCGTACAGCAGCAGTGCGCGTTCGGCCTTGTTGAGTTGCAGCAGGCCGGCCAGTGCATCGATGTTCTTCTCGACCAGCGTGGATTGTTTCTTCAGGCTGTGCGTCAGCCAGTCGCCGGTAACGGTCAGCAGTGAAATCAGGTCTTTCGGCTGGTCCTTGGCGTATTCGTCGAGGTAGAAGAACAAGGTGCCTTCTTCATAAGGCCCGCGCCAGGTGCCGTGGCGTTCCAGGAACGGCGCGTCGCGCAGGCTTTCGTGGCCACGCCAGTATTCGTTGCCGACGCAGCGCCGGGCCAGGAATTCGCGCACCCGGGCCAGGATCGGCGCCGGCCAGACCAGATGCCGTCCGGCCAGGGCGACCACGCTGTTGAGATCGCGTCGCACGTTGAAATTCGAGCCGCGCCGCGCGGCCAGCGTCAACACGAAATGCGAGCACATCAGGTCCAGCACCGGCGCGTTCTTGAGCCCCGGCGACGGAAGTACCGGCTTGCCTGCCATCTCGCTCAACAAACGCTTGACCATCAACGCCTCCAACTCCGACGTGCGTGGCGATCACCATAACGCAGGTCGCCGACAGATGGAATACCCCGGGTATAAAAAGGAATTGCCGGTGCCCGATGGCGCGCTGGACGGTGCGCAGCGGCCATCGGCGGGCCCGGCCGGGTCGCAAGCGCCGCGGCTATCCGCTAAGCTGCGGCTCATGGAAATCGAATCCTTGCAGGCGGCGCTGGCCAAGTATTTTGCGCCCTGGGTCCAGTCGCTCGGACTGCAGGTCCGGTCGGCCGATGCCGATGGCGTATGGGTGCTGTTGCCCCAGCAGGCACAGCTGGCGCGGGTCGGCGGCATGGTCTGCGGCCAGGCGATGATGGCCGCCGCCGACACCTGCATGGTGCTGGCCCTGATGCAGCATTGGGGAGAGTTCCGCCCGTGCACCACGGTGCAGCTGAGCAGCAGCTTTCTCAAGCCGCTGGCAGGCCAGGACGGGCTGATCCATGCGCGGGTCATCCGCTGCGGCAAGACACTGGCATTTGGCGAAATCGACATCCAGGGTGCGAACGACCAGCGCAGCGTGTGCCGTGCCAGCACCACGTATGCACTGTTGTAGCGTCGCCACAGCGCATGCCGCCACCACCTGAGGGCGCCGATCCATGCGCCTGATGCTGCGTCTGGTGCTGCTGCTGTTGCTTGCGCTGCCGGTGCTGCTGGTCGCCGTGCTGCTGCTGGC
>JBFJZP010000462.1:0-3270 GCA_041622095.1 Burkholderiaceae bacterium
GATGGTGCGGGTCGTGGTGTCCACATCCGGCAGCAAGGCTTGGACCCGGCCGGTGAACCGGACTCCGGGGGCGGCGGGTGTGGTTGCGACTACCTTGGCGCCCGGGCGTAGCAGGGCAGCCTGGCTTTCCGGAACCTCGCCCTGCGCCCAGACGCTGGCGGTGCCGTTGATGCGAAACAGCGTCGCACCGGCCATCACCGCCATGCCCTCGCGCACCGTCAACTCTGTCACCACGCCGCCGATTGGTGCGGTGATCGCAATCCGTGGCTGCGTCTGCCCGCTGCGCTCCACCGCTGCGATCTGCGCCTCGCCCATGCCGACCTGGCGCATGCGTTGGCGCGCGCCGTCGATCAGGCCGGCCAGGTCCGTGCCCTGCATGCGTCGCACCGACAGGAACTCCTCCTGCGCGGCTATCCACTCCGGCACATAGATCTCGGCCAGCGCCTGGCCGGCCTGCACGCGGTCCAGCGTCGCGCGTACCAGCAACTTCTCGATGAAACCTGATGCGCGCGCCTGCACGATGACCTGGTCACGCTCGTTCCAGACGATGGCGCCGACGGCTGAAACCTCCGGCGCCAGCATCGCCTCGACCACCTCGGCGCTGCGCAGTCCCAGGTTCTGCTGGATGCGCGGGCTGACCGCCACACTGCTGTTGTCGGCGTTGCCGCCATCGGCGTAGACCGGCACCAGCATCATGTCCATGAATGGCGACTTGGCGGGCTTGTCGAACTTGTTGCCCGGCACCATCGGGTCGTGGTAATACAGCACCTTGCGGCCGACTAACGGGTCGACGTCGCCGGCCTTGATGCCGCTGCTGATGTGGCGTCGGGTGGCGTCCTCGCCTTGGGCAATGCCCTGCGGCACGGCTGCGGTCGCAGTCGCCTGCACAGGACCTCGTGCCAGGTCGGCAGCGGGCTGGTGGGACATGCCGCGCTGCATGCCCAGCGCGTACAACCCATAACCTGTGCCTGCCATGGCCGCGACGGCGAGCATGACCAGCAGCAGGCGCGCTGTGGTACGGGAGTGGCCGGCTGCTTGCGCCGGCACGGTGGCGCTTGCGCCGTTGACGGGTTTGTCGGTTTGGTTCATGGTTTTTGCTCAGGCTTGGTCATGGCATCGGACGGAGTCGGCAGCATGTATTCCACGCTGGCCCACAAGGTGGCGGTTTCCATCGCCAGGCGAATCCGGTCCAGCCGTGCTTCGATCTCGTTACGCCGGGCGTCAAGCACGGATGCCAATGGGCCGGCACCGCCGCGGTATGCCGCCAGCGCGGCTCTTGTGCGTTCGGCGGCCAGCGGCAGCAGTTGGGCATCGAACAGCGCCAATCGATCCCGGTTGTATTGCCACTCCTGCAACATGGCGCGGGCGCTGGCGATCAGTTCGCGCAGGGTCTCGTCACGTTCTTCCCGTATCTGTTGCTCGGACGCCAGCGTGGCGGCGAGTTCCCGATCCTGGCGTTGCGGCTGGTCCCACTGCAGTGGGACCGACAGGTTGACCGAGACCATATTGGAGTAGGCTGGTCCGCGCTGGCTGAACATCAGCTCCACGTTCCAGTCGGCACGCCGGTTGCTGCGGGCGACATCGGACTGCGCCGCGGCCGCCGCTTCCTGCTGATGCAGCCATGCGATGCGCGGGTGATCCTCGATCCGTATCGCCAGATCGCCAAGCCCCAGCAGCAACCGGTCGACCGCTGGCGCCGGCGCCAGCGGTTGGTCCGCCGCGGCACCGACCCAGCGCGCCAACCGGGTCTGCGCCGTCGCGATCTGGCGCGCGGTTTGCAGCATCTCGTCGTCGATACGTGCCACGGCCGAACGGGCTGCGAACACATCGGCCTGTGATCCCCGGCCGCCACGGTAGGCGGCGTCCGCCGCCTCGATCAGCAATGCGGCTTCGCGTCGCAGACTTGCCTGTTCGTCGCGCACACGTTCCAGATAGTGGCGCTCCAGCCAGGCCGTCGCGGTGGCGCGGCGCAGTTCCATCAGGGCCAGCAGACGCGCCGCCTCGGCCACATCGGCCTCGCGCGCGAAACGCGCTGCGCGGGCTGTGCGTTTGTCCGAGCGGGTGAACTCCTGCATGACGCCGATCGAGCGCATGGTCATGAAGTCGCGTGTCAGCGAAAAGCGATCGGGTCCGTCCACCGGCACATTGGTCAGGCTGGCCTTGAACACCGGATCGGGCAGTTGCCCGGCGGCGACTGCGCGTTCGCGCGCGGCCAGTGCCGCCGCATCCTGGGCCGGCAACTGGCGCGACCGGGCCTGCGCCAGTTCCAGCGCCTGCGTCATCGTCAATGCGGGTTGTGCCTGCGCGGCAGACCACCCGAAGCTGGCACTGGCGCCGAGTAAAAGGCAACACGCGCGGATACGTGAACCAAGGGGTTTGGACATACGAACTCCAACAGATACCAGAATTTGCCGAGCCCCCTCGCCCGCCGCGACGCTGAAGGTGGCTATCGCGGGGGGAGGATGGCGGAGCGTTTACCGGCCGGGCGCAGGGTCCGGCGGTGGTTGATCCGACGACGCGTCAGGATCTGCGCACGCAGTGCAGGATGGCGTGTGGCGGCGACCCGAGCGCCAGGGCGTGGGCCATTTCCGTTGCCGTTCGAGGAGGAGGACACGCAGCGGGCACGAAGTCCACAAAATAGACGACTGACATTACAACCGGCGGTACGGAGGAGGCCGCGCTGCGGTCACCCTGATCGCCATAGCCGCAATGTTCGGCGCACAAGGCATCTTGCGTGTACGCCGCCATGCCATCCATCAACGCGCAATCCGTCAGCGCCGATTCTTCGGATCGCACGGTTTCACGCGCCGCCTCGGCTCGGTCGGCCGGGACGGACGAACCGGTTGCAGCCTGGAACCGGCTGCTGGTCAACGTGCAGGCATGGGCCACGATCGACCATTGCGCCACCAGCAGCATGACAAGGATGCTGCGCGAGACAAATCGCAGAAAGTCCTTTTTCATCGGCCGAGTCCTGGCTCCGTTAATGGCAAGTGCCCCGCGGACGGCGGCGTGGCGAGGGCTTGTCGTGATCGCATGTGCGTGCGGGGAGAACAGTGCAGGAGTGGACCGAATATGTCTGTCGAAGTTCCCGATTCTATCGATCGTTTTGGATTCAATACAGATGCGCACGATCGTGATGCTGTTGAAGTGACGCCTGCTTGGCGTGAATATCGATAACCGAAGCCACAGGTGCGAATTCTCGACACTGCGCGTTGCATTGGCGAAACAACAAGGCCGGGCGGCCGCCGGCCTGAGAGCGTCACGGACCGA
>JBFJZP010000463.1:0-3270 GCA_041622095.1 Burkholderiaceae bacterium
CCATGCAGCGGCGGGCTGGAATATACGCGGCGGATGCCGGCCTTGAGTTGGCCCAGCACCTTCTGTGCTTCTTCTGCGCTCGGGCAGACCACCGACAAGCCGCCGCAGCGTTCACCGTAGAGCGAGAAATTTTTCGAGAACGAGTTGGTGACCAGCGGGCACAGGCCGGCATCCACCATGGCCCGGACCGCCCAGGCGTCTTCCTCGATGCCTTCGCCAAAACCCTGGTAGGCCATGTCCAGAAATGGCACCAGGCCTTTTTCCTTCATCACCTGGATGACACCGGTCCACTGTTCCTTCGACAGGTCGATGCCGGTGGGGTTGTGGCAGCAGGGCTGCATCAACACCACGCTGCCGGCCGGCAGCTTGCCGAAGAAGGTCAGCATCTCGTCGTAACGCAGCCCGTTGGTCCTGGCGTCGTAATACGGATAACGGCCGACCTTCAGGCCGGCGCCCTGCATCAGTGACTCATGGTTGTCCCAGGTCGGATCGCTGACCCAGACATCGCTGCCGGGCATGAAGGACTTGATCAGGTCGGCACCGATGCGGATCGCGCCCGAACCTCCGACGCCCTGGATGGTGGCGATACGTCCTTCTGCCACCGCTGCGCTGTCGGCGCCGAATACCAGCCGCTGCACCGCTGCCCGGTACTCCGGCGCGCCTTCGATCGGCAGGTACCCGCTGGGCCGTTCCTGTTCGCGCAACTTCTGGTCGGCCTGGCGCACGCTGTCGAGCACCGGCAAGCGACCCTGCTCGTCGAAATACAGACCGATGCTCAGGCTGACCTTGTTCGGCCGTGGGTCGGCCATGAAGGCTTCGTGCAGCGAGAGGATCGGGTCTCCGGCATAAACGGGGAGATGTTGGTACATGAATCGTCGGTTCGTGAAGGGAAAGACGTCGATGATACGGGAGCGATCCGTAGGGCCGCACCGGACTTGCCGGGTGCCGTAGCCCTCAGTGGTTGGTCTTGGTGCGCCGGCGGAACGTGGAGTTGCAGCCCTCGGCGGGAGACTCTTGGTCTTCTTCGGTGAAACCCAGTTTCTGCAACGCGCGGATCAGGCGAACGGTCTCGCCGACGCCTTGTGTCTGTACCAGTCGATAGATGCGCCCGTCGGCATTGCGGATACCCATCGGGCAGACGGCTCCAACAGTCTCCTTGATCTCGAAGTCGAGGCTGCGCAAGATGAACTGGTCATCCGGGAGCGGGTCGATGTTTGCCAGCAGCCTGGTCAGCATGGTTTCCTCCGGGGCTTTTGCGCAGGGAGAACCACTATAGGAGCCTGGCCGTCGAATTGCAACTTGCCGATTGCCCCGGTCGTTTGCATGCCGCGCCTTGTCCCTTGGGGGCTGGCGGCATGCCAGCCGGCAATCGGCCCGGTCAGGCAGTCGGTCACGGGCTGTTGCGCGACAGGTCTTGTGCAGGCCACCCGCGTTGCCGCGAATACCAGTGACGCGTCGATGGGCCTTGCTTGAATGTCCTATCCTCTGCGTCATGACGCCTGCTTCCGACCGACCGGCCGTTCCGTTGGTCCTGTTCAACAAGCCCTATGGGGTGCTCAGCCAATTTACGCCCGAAGGTCGCTGGCGCGGCCTGAAGGATTTCATCGATCTGCCCGGCGTGTACGTCGCCGGGCGACTGGACGCGGACAGCGAAGGTCTGCTGCTGCTCACAGGCGACGGCAAACTGCAGGCCCGCATCGCCGACCCGCGATTCAAGATGGAGAAGACCTACTGGGTCCAGGTCGAGGGTACGCCCGACGAAGCCGCGCTGCAGGCCTTGCGCCAGGGCGTGACGCTGAACGACGGCCCGACCCGCCCTGCGCGCGTGCGCCTGCTGGACCCCGCCCCGACACTGTGGCAGCGCGAGCCGCCGATCCGGGTGCGGCAAAACATCCCCACGGCCTGGCTGGAACTGGTGATCCGGGAGGGCCGCAACCGCCAGGTGCGCCGCATGACTGCGGCAGTGGGGCTGCCCACGCTGCGCCTGGTGCGTGTTGCGATCGGCCCCTATACGCTTGGTGAGCTGGCACCCGGTGCCTGGCGCAGTGTGGCCGCGGAACTGCCTGCTCGCGCCACGCCACCGCACTGAGCTTCGTCGGCTCACGCCGCGGCAGACGACATAGATCCGTACGACAGCATCCCAGCCAGCACGGACCCGGCGGCCGATTCCGCTAAAAACGCCAGGCCAGCGCCAGCACCATGCCCGCCACCGCGGCGGCCGACAGTGCCAACCAGCCCTGGCGCATGCGGCGGGCCAGCGGTGAGCGGCCCGCGAAGTCGTACTTGAAATGCTCCGAGACGATGTGCGCCGCCGGCACGCCGCGTGCCGTCAATGCAGTTTCCACTGCGTCCATCATCGCGTCGGGCCCGCAGACAAGGTGGATGGTCCCGTCGTCTCCGACGGTCAGGTCCGGTTGCTGCGAAGCCTGCGTCAGCCCCGCGGCGTCCAGCCGGCCACGGAGTCCGGTCCAGCCGGCGTCGGCCTGTTCGACCATCCGCAGCAGTTTGAAGTCGGGCAGCGCCTCGGCCCCCGACATCGCGACCACGTCGACCATCTGGGCCGCGCACTTGTCGGCGTACACGACGCGGACCGGGCGCTGTTCCTGCCGCGCGACGCAGTCGGCGAGCAGACTCAAGAAAGGCGCAATGCCGATGCCGCCCGCGTACATGACGATCGCGCGGGCGTCGGCCGGGATCTCGAATCGGCCGTGTGGCCCGTCGAGGTAAGCCGTCGCCCCGACCGGGCACCGGGGCAGGGCGCGCGTCATGTCGCCAGCTTCCTTGACCAGAAACTGCACCCGCCCCTGCGCATCGGGCGCATTGCACATCGAGAACGGATTGTCCCGGTGGGGCCAGTAATGTTGCAGCTTGAGCCAGGCGAACTGCCCGGCGCGAAAGCGCCACGGTTTTCGGTCCGGTGCGCTGATCTGCAGCAGCCAGATGTCCTCGGCGCAGCGTCGCACGAAATCGACGCGGAACGGCCGTGCGCGCTGCAGCAGCGGCCGCACGGCGTAGACCCAGGCCCACGAGGCCAGCGCCAGTGCGGACAGAGTCCACCACGCCAGCGCCACCGGCGTGAGCTGAGCGTAACGGCCCGAGACCAGCGTATGGTGCAGCCCCAACCCCAGCACGGCCAGCGCCAGCGCGCTGTGCATCAGCCGCCAGCGCTCGTAGGCCATGCCGCTCTTCTCGCGCATCACCGCGGTCATCGCCAGCACCAGTAGACAACCCAGCGCCAGCAGGCCGGTGGCCAGGCCCCACGAACCTGCG
>JBFJZP010000464.1:0-3262 GCA_041622095.1 Burkholderiaceae bacterium
CCTTCGCCCGCATCCTCGCCGAAAGCGGCCTACCCGCCGGCGTGTTCAACCTGGTCGGCGGGCTGGGCAACAGCGTCGGTCAGGCGCTGGTCGCCCATCCGCACGTGGACATGATCAGCTTTACCGGCAGCTCGGCAGCCGGTGCGGCGATCATGGCCAATGCCGCGCGCAATATCACCAAGGTCAGCCTGGAGCTGGGCGGCAAGGCCCCGGCGATCATCCTCGACGACGCCGACATCGACCTCGCAGTGGCCTCGATCAAGCTGTCGAAGAGTCTCAACAGCGGTCAGGCCTGCAACTGCACCGAGCGCGTCTATGTGCAGCGGGCGGTACATGCGCAGTTCTGCGAAAAGCTCGCCGCGGCCTTCAACTCGGTCAGCGTCGGCGACCCGCTGGGGCAGCAGCCGGTGGACATGGGTCCGCTGATCAACCGCGCGGCGGTCGAGCGGATCGACCAGCTGGTGGCGGATGCGCGCGGCAAGGGCGCGCAAATTCTCGCCGGCGGCAGCGGCGCGCAAGCTGGCGCGGGTTGCTACTTCAAGCCCACGCTGGTGGCCGGCACCCGGGCCGGCATGCACATCCTCAACCGGGAAATCTTCGGCCCGGTAGTGCTGGTGGATGCCATCGACGACCTGGACGAGGGCATCGCCCGCGCCAACGACAGCGAATACGGCCTCAGCTCCTCGATTTTCACCCGCAGCCTGAGCAGCACCATGCGCGCCATTGGCGAGCTGAAGTTCGGCGAAACCTACGTCAACCGCGAGAACTTCGAAGCCATCCAGGGCTTCCACGCCGGCGTGCGTCGCTCCGGCATCGGCGGCGCGGACGGCAAGCACGGCCTGTACGAATACACCCACACCCAGCTGGCCTATATCCAGAACTGATGCAGTCGCAGCCAAGGACGGATGCACAATGAGTGGCACGAACCGCAAGCAGCTGGCGCACAGCGCCATTGCTGCCTGCGGCGCCCAGGCACACCTTAACCGACAGAATAAAAACAGTCGGAGAGAATGCTCATGGCGCTGCGCACTGAAAAAGCCTTTTGCCGAATTTGCCTCGGTCACTGCGGTATCCAACTGACCATCGACGAGCACGACAGCATCGTCGATATCCGTGGCGACAAGGACAACCCCATCACCCGCGGCTACGCCTGCTTCAAGGGTCTGCAAGCCGAAGAAGCTCATCACGGCGCCTCACGCCTGCTGCATCCGCTCAAGCGCAACGCCACGGGCGGTTTCGAGCGGATTTCCTCCGAGCAGGCGCTGGATGAAATCGCTGCCAGACTCGATCCCCTGATCCAGCAATACGGCCCTGATGCTGTCGGTGTGTATTTCGGCAATGGCTCGATCTTCAACTCCACTGCCGTGACCATGCAGGCGCATTTCCTCGATGCCCTGGGCTCGCGCTCACGCTTCACCTCCTACACCATCGACCAGTCGGCCAAGACCCTGTCTTTCGAGCGCCTCGGCGGCTGGGCCGGCGGCAATCTGCAACTGGATCAGTCCGACGTGGTGATGCTGGTGGGCACCAATCCCCTGCTTTCCCACGGCCTGCTGGGTTTTCTCGCGTCCGACCCGACCAAGCGCCTGAAGGAGGCCAAGGCACGCGGACTCAAACTGATCATCGTCGATCCGCGCAAGACCGAGACCGCGCACCATGCCGACCTGCAGATCCAGCCGTTGCCCGGCCAGGATGCGGCGATCATCGCCGGGGTGATCCGCCTGATCCTCGACGAGAGCTGGGAAGACCAGGCCTTCTGCGCACGCTACGTCGGCGTGGCGGCCATGGCGCAGCTGCGACAGGCCCTGGAGCCGTTCGATGAGCAAAAGGTCGAGCAACAAGCCGGGCTGGCGGCAGGCGATCTGCGCAAAGTCGCCGAGCTGTTCGCCCGCGATTCGCACCAAGGCTGCGCCTATAGCGGCACCGGCCCGAGCATGGCGCCACATTCCAACCTGATGCAGCACATGGTCGACTGCCTGAACGTGGTCTGCGGCCGCTTCACTCGCTCCGGCGACCAGGTGCTCAGCGTCGACATGATGACGCCGCCAAGAGAGTTCCGTGCCGAAGTGATTGCGCCGTCGCGCGCGTCCTGGCTGGCGCCACCCGGTCGTATCCGCGGCAGCAGCTCCATCGCCGGGGAGAAGCCCACCGCCACCCTGGCCGACGAGATCCTCACGCCCGGCCCGGGCCAGGTGAAATGCCTGATTTCCTGCGGCGGCAACCTGGCCAATCTAATGCCCGACCAGCAGAAAATGGTCCGCGCCTTCGCTGCGCTCGACCTGCGTATTTCCATCGACCCGTACATGAGCAACAGCGCGCGCCTGGCCGACTACATCATCCCGCCGACCATGCAGTACGAACGCGCGGATCTGCCGGTCAGTGCCTATGGCTTCGCCTTTTTCCCGGAATCCTGGGTGGCCTATTCCCCTGCCCTGCTCAAGCCGCCGAAGGATTCGGATCTGATCGAGGAATGGTATTTCTTCTGGGGCCTGGCCAAGCGCCTGGGTAAAACCATTCGCTTCGGCGACATCGAACTGGACATGCAGGTGCCGCCGACCACCGATCAACTGTTGGCGCTACGGGCCCAGCATCCCCTGGCGCCGCTGGAAGAGATCCAGAAGTACCCGTCCGGTAAGGTCTTCCACGACGCCAACAACATCGTTCTACCGCCACGGCCGGAAGCCACCGCCACCTTCGAGGTGATGCCCGAGGATGTCGCCCAGGAGTTGCGCGAACTGGCAGCTCAGGTGCGCCCCGCCCAGGGCCATGAAAGCAACGGCCAGCACTTCACCCATCTGCTCTCGTCGCGGCGCATGCGCAACTTCTACAACACTATCGGCATGCATCTACCGACCACGCGCAAGCGCAATCCCTACAACCCGGCGTATCTCAACCCCGAGGACATGGCGACCTATGGCTTGGAAAATGGTGACCGCATCGAGATCGTCTCCGACCACTCGCGCATCGCCGCCATCGTCGAGGCCGATGCCGCGGTGCGTACTGGAGTGGTGTCGATGGCGCATGCCTGGGGCGGGCTGCCGGGAGAGAACGTCGATCTGTCGACCCACGGCGCCTCCACCAACATGCTGATCAGCACCGACCGCGACGTCGAACCGATCAACGCCATGCCGCGCATGTCGGCGATTCCGGTGAATATCGTGGTGATCGAGAAAAGCGCGGCGCCATCAGCAATAACCGGCATCGTGTCCTAGAGGGCTGAGCCGAAAAGCGAGCGTGGCGTCGAGCTGATCGACGCCACGCC
>JBFJZP010000465.1:0-3261 GCA_041622095.1 Burkholderiaceae bacterium
CGTCGAGCACCTGGAAAAAGCAGCTGTGCCGGCCGGTATGACAGGCGATGCCCGGCTCGTGCCCGGTCTGGGTCACCTTGAGCAAAACCACGTCCTGGTCGCAATCGAGCCGGATGTCATGCACCAGTTGCACATGGCCCGACTCTTCGCCCTTGGGCCACAACCTGGCGCGCGAACGGCTGTAATAGACTGCGCGACCGCTGGCGGCCGTCAGGCGCAGGGCTTCCCGGTCCATCCAGGCGAACATCAGCACATCGCCACTGGATTGTTCCTGCGCGATCACAGGCACCAGGCCTGCCGCGTCCCACTTGATCTGATCGAGCCATGACATGCCCGTATTGTCGGCGATCCGCCTGTGGCGATCCGGCATCGGCGCGCAAGCCCCGAGCCGGGCCATGCCGGTCATCAGATCCGGACCGAAATGCCGCGTTCGCGCATGTGGAGCTTGGCCTGGCCTACGCTGAATTCGCCGTAGTGGAAGATGCTGGCGGCCAGCACCGCGTCGGCGCCACCGAACAGGATGCCGTCGGCCAGATGGTCCAGGTCGCCGACACCGCCGGAGGCGATCACAGGAACCTCGACCGCATGGCTGACCGAGCGCGTCAGTTCCAGGTCGAAACCGGCCTTGGTGCCATCACGGTCCATGCTGGTGAGCAGGATCTCGCCTGCGCCGCGGCGCGCCATCTCGGTGGCCCAGGTCACCGCATCGAGGCCGGTATTGGTACGTCCGCCATGGCTGTAGACATCCCAGCCAGGCCCTGCAGCCTGGCCGTCTGCGCCGACCCGCTGTTCCTGTTCATCGGTGCGCCGCTTGGCGTCGATCGCCACGACGATACATTGCGAACCATACTTGCCCGACACATCGTCGATCAGTTGCGGGTTGGCGATGGCCGCGGAATTGAAGCTGGTCTTGTCGGCCCCGGCATTGAGCAGGCGGCGCACGTCCTCGACCGAGCGCACGCCCCCACCGACGGTCAGGGGAATGAACACCTGGCTGGCCACCGCTTCGATGATGTGCAGGATCAGGTCACGCCCGTCGCTGGTCGCGGTGATATCGAGAAAGGTGAGTTCGTCGGCGCCCTGCTCGTTGTAGCGGGCAGCGATTTCGACCGGGTCGCCTGCGTCACGCAGGGATACGAAGTTGACGCCCTTGACGACCCGCCCGCCGGTGACGTCCAGGCAGGGAATGATGCGCTTGGCCAGCATGCAGGGCGGCCCGGCTCAGCCGTTGAGTTCGTCGGCGCGGGCCTGGGCCGCGCTGAAATCCAGGTCGCCACTGTAGATGGCACGCCCGCAGATCACCCCTTCGACCCCTTCGCTTTCGACATCGCACAAGGCTTCGATATCGGCCATGGTGCTCAGGCCACCGGAGGCGATGACCGGGATCGACAAGGCTTGCGCGAGCTTGACCGTGGCATCGATGTTGATACCCGACAACATGCCATCGCGGCCGATGTCGGTATAGATGATCGATTCGACGCCGTAATCATCGAACTTCTTGCCCAGATCGACCACGTCGTGGCGGGTGAGCTTGCTCCAGCCGTCGGTCGCGATCTTGCCGTCCTTGGCGTCGAGGCCGACGATGATGTGACCGCCGAACGCAGTGCAGGCATCCTGCAGAAAACCGGGGTTCTTGACCGCTGCGGTGCCGATGATGACGTAGCGCAGGCCGGCGTCGAGGTATCGCTCGACCGTGTCCAGGTCGCGGATACCGCCGCCGAGCTGCACGTCGATCTCGCTGCCGACCTCCTTCAGGATGCGGCGGATAGCCACTTCGTTCTTCGGATGGCCGGCAAAAGCACCGTTGAGGTCGACCAGGTGCAGGCGCCTGGCACCCTTGTTGACCCAGTTGCGGGCCATCTCGGCCGGGTCTTCGCCAAAGGTGGTGGACTGGTCCATGTCACCCTGCTTGAGGCGGACACAGTGACCATCTTTCAAATCAATCGCAGGAATAAGCAGCATGGTGCGCGAACGAGGGGGGATGGGAATCAGGGCTTCCAGCGCAGGAAGTTGCGGTAGAGCGCGAGGCCTTGGTCGGAACTTTTCTCGGGGTGGAACTGGGTTGCGAAAATATTATCGCGTGCAACTGCCGCGGTAAAGCGGCCGCCGTAGTCTGCCTCGCCAGCGCTGTGGCGCGCATCTGACGGTCTGGCGTAGTAACTGTGCACGAAATAGTAGTAACTCGCATCGGGTATACCCTGCCACAACACATGTTGCCGCCCGTCGAGCCGGGTCTGGTAGACCTGATTCCAGCCCATCTGCGGTACCTTGTAGCGGCTGCCATCGGGTTGCAGGCGGCCGCGCAAGTCGAACCGGACCACCGCACCGGGAATCAGGCCCAAGCCCGGCGTGCCCTCGACCTGCAAGGCCTTGCTGGCCTCTTCGCTGTGATCGAGCAACATCTGCATGCCGACACAGACACCGAACAAGGGCTTGTTGCGGGCGGCTTCCAGCACCGGCTCGAGCAGGCCGGATTCGCGCAATTCGCGCATGCAGTCGGCAATCGCACCCTGCCCGGGCAATATGATGCGTTCGGCCGCACGCACCTGCTCCGGATCGGCGGTCACCAGCACCCGATGGCCATCATCGGCCGCCGCGACATGGACCGCATTGGCGACCGAGCGCAGATTGCCCATGCCGTAGTCGACTACGGCCACCACACCTGCAGACGCCATCACCATGACCGGTCACCCATGTTTGTTGTATTGCCGCAGCGCGCCAGGAATCAGAGGGATCCCTTGGTCGAGGCGATCGCACCCGATGCGCGCGGATCGACCTCCACCGCCGCGCGCAAGGCACGCGCAAACGCCTTGAACACCGTCTCGGCCTGGTGGTGCGCGTTTTCGCCGCGCAGGTTGTCGATGTGCAGTGTCACCAGCGCATGGTTGACGAAGCCCTGGAAAAATTCATGCGCCAGCTGGCTGTCGAAGCTGCCGATCATGCCGCTCTTGAACGGCACATGCATGACGAGTCCCGGGCGGCCGGAGAAATCGATCACGACCCGGCTCAATGCCTCGTCCAGCGGCACATAGGCGTGGCCGAAACGGCGGATGCCCTTGCGGTCGCCCAGCGCCTTGTGCACCGCCTGGCCCAGCGTGATGCCGACGTCTTCCACCGTGTGATGGCCGTCGATATGCAGATCGCCATCGGCCTGGATGTCCAGGTCGATCAAGCCGTGGCGCGCGATCTGGTCCAGCATGTGGTCGAAGAAGCCGATACCGGTATGCAACCGGGACTTGCCGCTGCCGTCGAGGTCGATAC
>JBFJZP010000466.1:0-3245 GCA_041622095.1 Burkholderiaceae bacterium
CGAGGACATCTGGAACGACGAGGACTTCTGGCGCGAACGCCGCTACCGCCGCGATCCGATCACTGACCTTGCCGGGGCAGGCGTTCAGTGCAGCGGATATCCCGGCGCCGGTCGATCCCTACGGCATCTCCAAGTGGGAGGCGGAGCAGGGTTTGCTGGCGCTTGCCCGGCAAAGTGGCATGGAACTGGTGGTGATCCGCCCGCCGCTGGTGTACGGCCCGGGCGTCAAGGCCAATTTTGCGGCGCTGCTGCGGGTGGTCCGGCGCGGCTGGCCCTTGCCGCTGGGCTCGGTGCGTAACCAGCGCAGTTATGTGGCGCTGGACAATCTGGTCGACTTCATCCTCACCTGCCTGCGCCATCCCCAAGCGGCGAACCAGACCTTCCTGGTCAGCGACGGGCAGGACTTGTCGACCCGCGACCTGGTGCTGGCCATGGCCCAGGCCGCCGGCGTGCCGGCCCGGCTGCTGCCGGTGCCGGTGTGGCTGCTGCAACTCGGGGCTGCGGCCATCGGTCGAGCGGGCGTCGCCCAGCGTCTATGTTCGAATCTGCAACTCGATATTTCCAAGTGCCAGGACCTGCTCGGCTGGTCCCCGCCGTTATCTGCCATGGACGGTTTGCGCAAGGTCGCAGCCGGTGAGTCTCCATCATGAAAAGACTGTTCGACCTTGTACTGGCCCTTATCGCGGCACTGATTCTGGCTTTGCCATTCCTGGCGATCGCATTATTGGTGCGGCTGACGTCGACCGGCCCGGTATTGTTCTGGTCGGACCGGGTCGGGCGGAATAACACGATATTCAAAATGCCGAAATTCCGCAGTATGCGGGTGGATACGCCGGCGGTGGCCACCCATTTATTGCAGAATCCCGACCGGTTTCTCACGCCGGTCGGTGGTTTTCTGCGCAAGAGCAGTCTGGATGAATTGCCGCAGTTATGGAGCATTATTCGTGGCGACATGAGTTTTGTCGGTCCACGGCCGGCGCTTTTCAACCAGGACGACCTGGTGGCGCAGCGCACCGAAAAAGGCGTGCATGTGCTGGTGCCGGGGCTCACCGGCTGGGCCCAGATCAATGGCCGTGACGAGCTGCCGATTCCGCAGAAGGTGGCGCTCGATGCCGAATATCTGCACCGCCGCTCGTTCGGCTTCGACCTGCAAATATTGTTGCTGACCTTCATCAAGGTGCTGCGCCGGGATAATGTCACGCATTAAAATATCGCGTCAGTGAAAATAATAATCATGCCTTTCAGGGTTTTATCTTTTTGTTCCAGAGGAAGTACCATATGAGCAGCCTGATCGATATCCAGGGTCAGATCGACAAATTGCAGAAGCAGGCCAGCGATATTCGCGCGAAAGAGTTCGACAAGACCGTGCGGGACATCCTCGCAACGATGCAGGCATTCGGCATCACCACCAAGGATTTGCTCGCAGCCAGCGGCAAGGGGGGCAAGAGCAGCAAGGCCAAGGCCGCGAAGCCGGCCCGGCAGGCACGGGCCAAGTCCGCCAAAAGCAGCAACGCCGGCGTCCCGGTGGCGCCGAAATTCCGCGGCCCGAACGGTGAAACCTGGAGTGGCCGGGGTTTGACGCCACGCTGGTTGGCCGCACTGGAAGCCGAGGGTCGCAAGAGGGAAGATTTTGCAATCAAGGGCTGATCTGCTTTCGCCGTCTGAAGGCGGCGTTGTTGCACCAGAGGGTTTTCGCCAGAAGTTCCTGCCCGCCGTCGCATTCAGTTGGGGGTTTTGCGCCTATTTCCCGATCGGCGTGATGTATCTCAACGTAATGCTGATGCTGACCGCGCTGGCCGTATGGCCTGGCGTGGTGCCGGCGCTGCGGCGCCTGCGGCAGCAGGCGGTTGTGCTTCCGATCGCGCTGTTGCTGCTCTGGACCCTGCTGGCCACTGCGTCCGGCGACTGGTTCCCAGATACCGATACCCGGCTGTTTCACACCTTCCGTGTCGCGCTGGTGTTGTGCCTGGGCATGTTGCTGTCGCCGTCCCAGGCCCGGATGGCGTTTATCGGGTTCCTGTGCGGATCCATCACCGCCGCGATGATCGTCATCGCGCACCATCTATGGGGCATGCCGGACTGGACCTTGTGGGCCAGTCTCTTGATGACACGCAACAATTTCAGCAGCGGCAACATGCTCACGATGGCCACCGCGGCTGGCGCCTGCCTGGTGCTGGGGCTTGGCCGCGGTGTGCCGCGCGGCAAGCGCACATGGCTGCTGGCATTCTTCGTCACGTTCGCGTTGATCGTGGCCTTGCATGCGCAGTCGCGCAACGCCCAGTTGCTGCTCGCCGGGCTGATACTGGTCGCGTTGCTGTACCGGTTTCGCTCGGCCAAGGCAGCCGCCGGCGGACTGGCCACGGTGGTGCTGCTGGCCGCGTTGACATGGCAGTTCTCGCCCACCACCAGCACCCGCTTCGTCGAGATGGCGTCCGACCTGCATGCGGTCACGACCGAGCAGAAATACAGCACCAGTGTCGGTGTGCGTTGGCGCATGTACCAGGAGGCGGTGCATGGCATCGGCGAGCATCCGTTGCTCGGTACCGGCCTGGGCAGTTGGCTGCCGCGCTGGCGTTCGGTCTGGGCGCAACTCGGGCAATCCCAGTCGGCTGAGGTGAACGCGGAGTTCTCCGAAATCAACAATCCGCACAACGACTATCTGCTGACCGGCATGGAGATCGGCATACCGGGCATGTTGTTGATGATCTGGATGCTCTGGGCCTTCTTCTGGTCCGGCTGGCGCTCGCGCTCGACGCTGGGCGGGCTGACCGTGATCTTCGCCGCCTCCATCGCAGCAACAGCACTGGTCAATGCGCCCTTGCGCGATGCGGCGCTGGGCATGACCCTGTTGTGGCTGCTCGGTGTAAGCATGGCGTTGAAGAACGATCCGGCCCATGCATGACAAGCTGCTGGCGCTGCCGCGCCTGGGCAAACAGATCGCCGTCATCATCCTGGACGTGGTGCTGGCCTTGCTGGCGACATGGCTGGCCTACAGCCTGCGCCTGGACGCTTTGCACTGGCCGGAGTCGGCGCAGTGGCGGGTGTATGTGCTGGCGCCGGCGATGGCGATACCGGTGTTCATCCGGATGGGGCTTTACCGCGCGATCTTTCGCTACACCGGCCTGGACGCCCTCATGGCGATTGCCAAGGCGGTGGCGATTTATGGCTCGGTCCTGTTCGCCTTGCTGGTATGGCAGCGCTGGCCGGACGTGCCGCGCAGCATGGGCGTGTTGCAGCCGATCATC
>JBFJZP010000467.1:0-3232 GCA_041622095.1 Burkholderiaceae bacterium
AGCGTGGCAAGGGTATCAAAAACTCGGTACACACTAAGAAACTGGCCCGCGACCTGTTCATCGAGAAGGACTCGGCGATCAACGAGCACATCGAGCAGATGCGGCTGTCGTGCACGAAGAGCGTGCTGGAGCGGCGCGACGTGGTGATCGTGGCCACGGTGTCGGCGATCTACGGCATCGGCCAGCCCGAGGCCTACCACCAGATGGTGATGACGCTGCGGGTCGGCGACAAGGTCGGCCAGCGCGACGTGATCGCCCAGCTGGTGCGTATGCAGTACCAGCGCAACGAGGAGGATTTTTCGCGCGGCAAGTTCCGGGTTCGGGGCGACACGATCGATGTGTTTCCGGCCGAGCACAGCGAGCTGGCGATCCGGATCGAGCTGTTCGACGACGAGATCGAGACCTTGCAGTTGTTCGATCCGCTGACCGGCCGCGTCAAGCAGAAGATCCCGCGCTTCACGGTTTATCCGAGCAGCCATTACGTGACTCCGCGCGACAAGGTGCTGGCAGCGGTCGAGACGATCAAGCTGGAGCTGGCCGATCGGCTCAAGCAGCTGGTGGCCGACGGCAAGCTGGTGGAGGCGCAGCGGCTGGAGCAGCGCACCCGCTTCGACCTGGAAATGCTCAGCGAGGTCGGGCACTGCAAGGGCATCGAGAACTACACCCGGCATCTGTCGGGCGCCGCGCCCGGCGAGCCGCCGGCGACGCTGACCGATTACCTGCCCAAGGACGCGGTGATGTTCCTGGACGAGTCGCATGTGCTGATCGGTCAGTTCGGCGCGATGTACAACGGTGACCGCTCGCGCAAGACCACACTGGTCGAATATGGCTTTCGCCTGCCCAGTGCGCTGGACAACCGGCCGTTGAAGTTCGAGGAGTTCGAGGCGCGGATGCGCCAGGCGATCCTGGTATCGGCGACGCCGGCGCAGTGGGAGAAGGACCACTCCGGCCAGGTGGTCGAACAACTGGTGCGGCCGACCGGGCTGGTCGATCCGCTGGTCGAGGTGCGGCCGGCCACGCACCAGGTCGACGACGTGTTGCAGGAGATCCGGATCCGGGTCGAGAAATCCGAGCGGGTGCTGATCACGACGCTGACCAAACGCATGGCGGAGCAGCTGACCGATTACCTGACCGACAACGGCGTCAAGGTGCGCTACCTGCACAGCGATGTCGACACCGTCGAGCGGGTGGAGATCCTGCGCGACCTGCGCCTGGGCACGTTCGACGTGCTGGTGGGCATCAACCTGCTGCGTGAAGGGCTGGACATTCCGGAGGTCTCGCTGGTGGCGATCCTGGATGCCGACAAGGAAGGTTTTCTGCGCTCCGAGCGCAGCCTGATCCAGACGATCGGACGCGCAGCGCGTAACCTGCAGGGCAGGGCGATCCTGTACGCCGACCGCATCACCGATTCGATGGAGCGCGCGATCGGCGAGACCAACCGCCGGCGCGAGCGCCAGATCGCGCACAACCTGGAGCGGGGCATCACGCCGCGCAGCATCATCAAGAACGTGCGTGACCTGATCGACGGCGTCTACAGCGAGAAGACCGGGCGCGAGATGGAGCGCCTGGAGCAGGACGCAATGCAGCGGGCCCTGGTCGAGGACATGAGCGAGAAGGACATGGCGCGCGAGATCAAGCGGCTGGAGAAGCAGATGCTCGAACATGCGCGCAACCTGGAGTTCGAACAGGCTGCCAAGACGCGCGACCAATTGGCCTTGCTCAAGAAGCGGGTGTTCGGCGCCACCGGTGGCGATCCGCTGGAGCAGCCGACCGGTTTGCGCGCCGGTGCGTGAGTGGCCGCCGTGCCCGCTGGCTCAGTGGGTTGATGCAGCGCGCATTGCCGCGCCGGAGCGGCCCAGCCATTGGCTGATGACCTGTCGCATATGGCCGGTGTCGCCCTGTACCGCGGTCCAGACCAGTTCCGGCGCTGCCACGTGGACGCCCGCCGGCAAGGCCAGCAAGGCCTGATCGACAAATTCGGCGACCTTGCTGGCGCGCACCGGCAACGCGCTGCGCGGCACCATCAGACTGGAGATGCCCAGCATCCAGGACGCGGTGCGGTGCAGGAAGTGGCGCTGGGTGGCCGGGCCGGGTTTCTGCGCGGTACGCACGATCAGCAGGCGGCGCAGGTCGAGCGCAGCCAGCGCCTGTTCGTCCAGGTTGGCCAGGCCGTGCTTGAGCGCCTGCGGCAGCGTGCCCTGCGCATGGGGCAGGATAACCACCAGGGTGTCGACGCCGCAGCGCTGGATCCATCGGCCCAGGCCTGCGAGTTGCTGGGGTGCCGGTGTCCACAAGGCGCGCTCGCGGCCATGGAACATGCGCGGCGGGTCGAACATCACCACCGCAATGTCCGATGGCACGGTCGGCCAGGACGCGAAATCGTCGGTCACGCCGACAAGTTGCGGGACCAGGTGGGCGCTGACATGGCGCAGACCCGGGCGGATCGGCAGGCGGGTCAGCACCTGGGTGTGGCTGGCCCGTTGCATGCCGACCAGGCGTTGCAGTACCGCATTGCCCAGCACCCCCGTGGCGCCGGCGATCAACAGGCGGGGCCGCGCAACCCGCGCGGCGGTCGGGCGGCGTGCGGCGGCAATGGCCTGGCTGATCGGGTTGTCCACGCAGAGATAGTAGGGCCTGCGCACACGACCAGCCCGGGCGTGGTGCTCGCCGCGCCGGCCGCGCGACGGCGATCCAGACCCCATTGATGGCAGGGGTAAAGGCAAGCCCGGTGAAAAACTTGACTGTTGTCTGTCAGTATTAAGAATGTCTGGTCTCAATGAATACCGATCGGTTTCATATCCCGAGTAAAGCGTGGGGCCAGTGGTATAGTTGAACTAATTAGTCAAGAACTACTCACAGGCATGTAGTGCAGGTCAACCGACCTGCTTTTCCCGGATGCGCGGTGTCTTGTGACCCGCAAGGATTGTCGGGTGCTTTTTGATCAATACAACCAAACTGAAGGAGTTTGCGATGCGTCTCACAACCAAAGGCCGCTTTGCGGTCACAGCCATGATCGACCTCGGCTTGCGCCAGAGTAACGGGCCGGTGACCTTGGCGGCCATCAGTCAGCGCCAGCAGATCTCCCTGTCCTATCTGGAGCAGTTGTTCGGCAAATTGCGCCGGCATGAACTGGTCGAGTCCACCCGTGGTCCGGGCGGCGGTTACACGTTGGCGCGCAAGGCGTCCGACATCACGGTGGCGGATATCATCGTGTCGGTCGACGAGCCGATCG
>JBFJZP010000468.1:0-3229 GCA_041622095.1 Burkholderiaceae bacterium
CGGTTTCCGTGTACAGGTGACGGACAGCGACGGCGGCCTGCCGGACGACGAAGCCGGCCTGTCGCGCCTGGCCTTCGACCCACAGGCCGGCGCCCACGGCATGGCCCAGGCCAGCCTTCCGGTGCAATATGGTCAGAATGCGCAGGCGCGTATCAATGGCCTGGTGGTGACGTCGGCGACCAATACGCTGGAAAACAATATCCCGGGTGTCACGATCAAGCTCGCCGCCACCACCACCACCGGGTACGGCACGCCGGGCGAGGTGCGCTCGTCGGTGGCCATGAGCATCAGCGAGGACGTGACGCTGGCCGTCAAGAACGTCAACGACTTCGTGACCGCCTACAACACGCTCAACGAGACCTTGGCCGAGCTGACCAAGTACGACGCGGCCACCAAGACCGCGGCCTTGTTCCAGGGCGATTCGTCCGTGGTGGGCCTGCAGTCGGTGCTGCGCAACATGGTGGCGTCGGTCAGCCAGGGCGGTGGCGCACTGCAGCGCCTGTCCGATATCGGGCTCGAGCGGCAGCTCAATGGGTCGCTGGTCATCAACACCTCGAAGTTGAGTGCGGCGGCCAACAACAACGGCACCGCCTTGCAGGATCTTTTCACGACCAACAACAACAATCCGCTCACCAACGGGTTTGCCCTGAAGTTCCACACCCTGAGCAGCGGGGTGTTGTCCAGCAGCGGCTCGGTGACCAACAAGGCCGCCGCATTGCAGCGGGAGATCCAGCGCAATGCCGATGCGCAGGAAAAGGTCAATGAGCGTGCGGCGGTCGTCGAGGCCCGCTTGAACAAGCAATACACCGCGCTCGATGCACGGATGGCGTCATTGACTGCGCTCAATGCCTTCGTGGCCCAGCAGGTCACACTCTGGAACAACGCTGGCAACTCGAATTGAGTTGCGTCAGCAGGCGCTCGCTTATCCGGTCGGCGAGGGCCGCTTGCGGGTGAAGCGGCGCAGTCCATGGCGGCCCGGCGCCGCTTGAGCCCGAAAAGCACCGAAAAACGCTACCACCCGGACCGATCAAACCGGCACAATACGCTTGAGTTGTCCCCTATCTTGCCGATAACCAATACATACAAGGATTGGATCGCAGCATGTTTAACTCAGTTGGTTCACGCTCGGCTTCCGCCTACCGGAAGATTGGTGTCGAGACACAGGTCGACCAGGCCAGCCCCCATCAGCTGGTCGAGATGTTGTTCGACGGCCTGTTGCTGGCTGTCGGTTCGGCCCGTATGGCCCTGCAGCGCGGCGACATCGCAACCAAGGGGCGGCAGATCGGCATCGCGGTGCGGATCCTGGACGAAGGCCTGCGCGGCGGCCTCAACCTGGAAAAGGGTGGGGAACTGGCAGGCAACCTGCACGACCTGTACCAATACTGTGTCCTGCGCCTGACCCAGGCCAATGCGCGGAATGACGACGCATTGCTGGCCGAGGTGCATGGTTTGATCGAACCGGTTGCGGCCGGATGGAAACAGATGGGCGAGGCCTCGACGCCGCGTCTGCAGGCAGCCTGAAGACCCGGAGCGCGCAATGAGCCAGAAACTGATCGACTATTACCGGGCAATCGAAACGGCCAGTGGCCAGATGCTCGAGGCGGCCAAGGCCGACGACTGGGACGGCGTGGTCCGGCTCGAGGGCACCTGCGCGGTGCTGATCGAGCAGCTGCGTTTTGCCTCCACCACCCAGGAGTTGCCGAAGGAAAACCGGGCCGAAAAGTCCGGCATCATGTTGCGCATCCTGAACAACGACGCCCAGATCCGGTATCTGGCCGAGCCCTGGATGGCGCATTTCGAGAAGAAATTCGAGGGCTTGCAACAGATGCTGCACTGAACGGCGGTTGCCGGGCGGTCAGACCTGCATGTTCATGATGTCGGTATACGCCTGGACCATGCGGTTGCGCACATGCAAGGTGGCTTGAAACCCGATCTGGGCCTTCTGGATGGCCACCATGGTGTCCTCCAGGCTGACCGTTGCGTTTTCCATCTGCACCTCGCGCTGCATCTGGGTCGCCTGGTTCTGGGCGGAGCTGACCTCGGTCAGTGCGCTCTTCATGGCGCCGGTGAATCCGCCGGAAGCGCCAGCCACGGCGGCATCGCCTGACGGGCGCGCGAGCGCGGCCGGGCGCAGTCCGGGCGTGAAGCTGGTGGGGGGCAGGCGTAGATCCATGGTGTTCTCCTGGGGCGATCCCCATGACAACTTGATGCTAGCCGCGCCTGGCCAGCGAAAATATTTGAATTGACGGGTGATTGCGGGCCTTATCGGCCTAATGTTTTGCGCCTGCCTCCGAATAATCGACGGCATCGTTGGTGCGACCTCGCGCCACGCCGTTTCGGATGGTTCGATGACCGCAGTTGCCACGCTACCCCCCAATGCCTCGCTCGGCCAGCGGCTGTCCGGGCTGGAGTCCGGCCAGCGCATGCGCCTGGCGATCGGCGCGGCGATCATTCTGGCGATCGTGATCGCCGGTGTCGTGATGGGCAGCCGGCCGGACTGGCGCGTGTTGTATGCGAACCTGGCCGACAAGGATGGCGGCGCCATCGTCGCCCAGCTGTCGCAGATGAACATCCCCTACAAATACACCGAGGGCGGATCCGCCATCCTGGTGCCGTCCGACAAGGTGCATGACACCCGCTTGCGCCTGGCCTCGCAGGGTCTGCCCAAGGGTTCGGTGGTCGGTTTCGAGATGATGGAGTCGAACCGCTTCGGCATGACGCAGTTCCAGGAGCGGCTGACATTCCAGCGCGGTCTCGAGGGCGAGTTGACCCGTTCCATCCAGGCTTTGTCGTCGGTGCAAAGTGCCCGCGTGCACCTGGCCCTGCCGAACCAGAACGGCTTTTTCCGCGAGCAGCAAAAGCCGTCGGCATCGGTGCTGGTCAGCCTGTACCCGGCGCGTGTTCTCGACCGGGCCCAGATTGCCGGCATCGTGCACCTGGTGGCCTCCAGCGTGCCGGAATTGGCGCCGGCGGCTGTCAGTGTGCTGGACGACAGCGGCAAGCTGTTGTCCTCGCCGGCCGACGGTTCGAATGACAACCGCGGCGTGGACGCGGAGCAGCTGCAACACACGCAGAACATCGAGCAGTCGTTCACCCGTCGCATCCTGGATATCCTGGAGCCGATCGTCGGCAAGGGCAACGCGCGCGCCCAGGTGACGGCGGATATCGACTATTCGCAGACCGAGTCGACATCCGAGTCGCATCGGCCGAACCAGACGCCGGACAGCAG
>JBFJZP010000469.1:0-3214 GCA_041622095.1 Burkholderiaceae bacterium
ACCGGCCTGGATGCGCTCATGGCGATCGCCAAGGCGGTCGCGATTTATGGCGCGGTCCTGTTTGCCTTGCTGGTCTGGCAGCGTTGGCCGGACGTGCCACGCAGCATGGGCGTGTTGCAGCCGATCATCTTCCTGTTGCTGGCCGGCGGCAGCCGGGCCCTGGCGCGGTTCTGGCTTGCCGGCATCGGCCAGAACCGGGTGGCATCCGAAGGCCGCATCCTGATCTACGGCGCCGGCGAATCCGGCGTGCAGACCGCCGCGGCGATCGGCAATGCCCGCCAGTTCACGCTGGTCGGATTCATCGACGACGACAAACGCAAGACCGGGCGCAGCATCAATGGTGCAACCGTCCATGCGCCGGCAAAAATCGCCGATCTGGTGCGCAACCACGGCGTGACCGACATCCTGCTGGCCTTGCCCAGTGTCTCCCGGGCCCGACGCAACGAGATCATCGCCAGCTTGCGCGAAGTGCCGGTCCATATCCGCACGCTGCCCGGCATGTCGGACCTGACCAGCGGTCGGGTGACGGTGAGCGATTTCAAGGAACTCGACATCGAAGACTTGCTCGGGCGCGATCCGGTCGTGTCCGAGCCCTTTGTGCGCGCGCGGCCGCTGGCCGGACAGGTGGTGCTGGTCACCGGCGCCGGCGGCAGCATCGGCAGCGAGTTGTGTCGCCAGATCGTGCAGCAGGAGCCGACCCGGCTGCTGCTGCTCGACCATAACGAATTCGGCCTGTACAGCATCCACCAGGAATTGCTGGCCTTGTGCAAGGGCAAACGGCTGGCGGTCGAGCTGGTGCCGCTGCTGGGCAGTGTCGCCAACCGTCGGCGCCTGCACGATGTCTGCCAGGCCTACCGTCCGGCCTGGATCTACCATGCCGCGGCCTATAAACATGTACCCCTGGTCGAAAGCAATCCGGCCGAAGGTGTGGCCAACAATGTGTTCGGCACCTTGAACGTGGCGCAGGCGGCGTTGCAATCCGACGCGGCCAACTTCGTGCTGGTGTCCACCGACAAGGCGGTGCGTCCGACGAATGTCATGGGCGCGAGCAAACGTATGGCCGAACTGGTGTTGCAGGCGCTTGCCGCACGCGATGCCAAGCCATCGACCCGTTTCTCCATGGTTCGGTTTGGCAATGTGCTGGGGTCGAGCGGCAGTGTGGTGCCGCTGTTTCGCGCCCAGCTCGCCAGCGGCGGGCCGCTGACGGTGACCCATCCGGATGTCACCCGGTATTTCATGACGATTCCGGAGGCGGCGCAGCTGGTGCTCTACGCCGGCGCGATGGCGCGAGGCGGCGAGGTGTTCGTGCTCGACATGGGCGAGCCGGTGAAGATCCTGGATCTGGCCCGGCGCATGATCGACCTCTCCGGCTTGTCGGTGCGCGACGAGCAGACGCCGGATGGTGACATCGCGATTGCGATCACCGGCCTGCGCCCCGGCGAGAAGTTGTACGAGGAGTTGCTGATCGGCGACAACCCGGCTCCTACCACGCACCCGCGCATCATGATGGCGCATGAGGAATTCCTCGCCTGGCCGGAGCTCGAGGTCCAACTTGCCGCCTTGCGTGCGGCCGCCGACAACGCCGACGTCGATGCCATCAAGTCGGTGCTGACGCGTTGTGTGCATGGGTATGTCGAATCGGGGTTCGCCGGCCTGAAGTGACCGGTGCGCCGTGATGTTGCACAATGGATGCTCATAACTCCGCTACCTGTGTGACCATGACCGATACATCCAAGATCGCGCTGCGCGACAAGGCAGAGATCCTCGCGCTGGCCTTGCCCTATATCCGCAAGTTTCATGGCAAGACCATGGTCATCAAGTACGGCGGCAATGCCATGACCGACCCGGAACTGCAGGCCGACTTCGCTGAAGACGTGGTGCTGCTCAAGCTGGTGGGCATCAATCCGGTGGTGGTGCACGGCGGCGGGCCGCAGATCGAGAATGCACTCAAGCGCCTGGGCAAGAAGGGCGAGTTCATCCAGGGCATGCGTGTCACCGACGCCGAGACCATGGAGGTGGTGGAGTGGGTGCTCGGTGGCCAGGTGCAGCAGGACATCGTCGGCCTGATCAACCAGGCCGGCGGCAAGGCGGTCGGCCTGACCGGTCGCGACGGCGCGATGATCCGCGCGCGCAAGCTCAAGATGGTCGACAACCAGGACCCGAGCCGTGAACACGATGTCGGCCAGGTCGGCGACATCGTCAGCATCGACCCGAGCGTGGTGCGGGCCCTGCAGGAGGACGCCTTCATCCCGGTGATCACGCCGATCGGTTTCGGCGACGACAACGAGAGCTTCAACATCAATGCCGACGTCGTGGCCGGCAAGCTGGCAATGGTGCTGGCGGCCGAGAAACTGCTGCTGCTGACCAATACCCCGGGTGTGCTCGACAAGGAAGGCAAGCTGCTCACCGATCTCACCGCGCGCGAGATCGACGAGATGTTCGCCGACGGTACGCTGCATGGCGGCATGTTGCCCAAGATCGCCTCGGCACTCGATGCAGCCAAGAGCGGCGTGGCCTCGGTGCACATCATCGATGGCCGGGTGCCGCATGCGCTGCTGCTCGAGATCCTGACCGACCAGCCGTTCGGCACGATGATCCGTTCCCACTGAGCCCCGGACCAGACCCCCGGGTACGGTTTGCGAAACTGAAAAAAACAACAGCCTGCCACCATGCCAGACGCCTTGCCCAGCATCGACGCGGCCGACCCGGCCCCTGTCGCGCCACCGGTCACACGCAAGCGCCCCAAACCGGGCGAGCGACGGGTCCAGATCCTGCAGGCGCTGGCAGAGATGCTGGAGCAACCCGGCGCCGACCGCATCACCACCGCGGCGCTGGCTGCGCGCCTGGGTGTCAGCGAGGCCGCCTTGTACCGCCATTTCGCCAGCAAGGCGCAGATGTTCGAGGGGCTGATCGAATTCATCGAACAAAGCGTCTTCACACTGGTGAACCAGATCACCGAACGCCCGGATGCCGGCGCGGCAGACGCGGCAGAGCCCGGCAAGCGCCAGGCCGCTAAGGTCATCGCGATGGTGCTGCAGTTCGCCGAGAAGAATCCGGGCATGACCCGGGTCATGGTCGGCGATGCGCTGGTGTTCGAGAACGCGCGCCTGCAACAACGCATGAACCAGTTCTTCGACAGGATCGAGGCCAGCCTGCGCCAGTTGCTGCGACCGACGGCCGACGAGCCGGTTTCAGACACGCCAAGCCTCGACGC